>JBEGQB010000015.1:0-15220 GCA_041181165.1 Actinomycetota bacterium | reverse complement strand
TCGAGAGCCTTGTTGTTCCCGGCAACGGCGGCCTCGACGAGGTCGGAGTCGGAGGTTTCCATCGTCAGTTCTCGACTTCGAAGTCAGATCGACGGGGTCACGGAGCCGGCGACACGCGGATCTCGGCTATGTTGCCTCGGTACGGGTTGTCCTTGCTGCATCCGCCGTCGCGTCCGACTTCACGTAGGTACACCAATGCGTACTGCGCCGGAGAACTCATCACCCCGGTCAAGGTCGACCCGCCAGAAGACTCGGCCGAGCCGATCGACGAGCCCCAGTCACTCAGACTCTCGCTCAAGGTGTTCGATGTGTAGAGCTCGGCCTTCCACTCGTCACCCGAGAGATCCACGTCGATCTTCGCCAACGAAGGTTCGGCGAGTTTCACGACGAGTCCGACACCCGACTTGCTACCGAAAGTGGACGACTTGTAACAGACGGTCGACCACACCGTCCCTTTGTCGGCGTCGGTCGTGAGATTGACCGATGCATCGTTCTCGGTTCGGTCGCCCTCGGGGTCGAAGGCTGTGACTCCAGCGATCACCGGCGGACCGGACGACACCGGGGCAACAGTCGTGTCGATCGGAGGAGCTGTGGGGGAGTCGTCGCCGGAGGCGATTCGGACGACGAGAGTTGCCAGCGCAACCATGGCCACGGCGAAACCACCCCACAACACCGGTGAGCCACGGAAGGGCCGTTTGGTTCCGGACGCCGGAGTCGGTCGCGGACGCGGCGAGTTTCCGGAGGGAGTATGACTCGGAGGTCGGATGATCTTGCCCGGAGTCGGCGTGCGATCACCTGTGCTCGGATGCGATGCCGAACGCGGTGTCGGACTCGCATCGGCATTCGGAACGGCACTGCGAAGAGCAGTCTTGGCCTCGGCACCACTGGCGTATCGGCGCTCGGGTCGGCGCTCGAGCATGCGATGTATCACCGCGGCCAGTTCTGTATTGACATCGGATCGGATGGTCGCGATGTCGGTGGCGTCACGTTGGAGGCGAGCGAGTGCGGTTTCGGTGTCGTTCTTGCCCACGAACGGCACGCGCCCGGCGAGGCATTCGTACAGGACGAGACCAAGTGAGTACAGATCGGCGCGCAGGTCGAGTTCGTCACCCTTGACCTGTTCGGGGGAGAGATACTTGGCCGTCCCCATCATGATGTTCTCGCTGGTGAGGTCCTCGCCGCTACCGAGAGCCTTGGCGATACCGAAGTCGGTGAGCATCACGCGTCCAGTCTTGGTCACCAGGACGTTCCCAGGTTTCACGTCGCGATGGATGATGTTGTTTCGATGCGCGGCGTCCAGGGCCGAACAGATGCTGGTACCGATGTGAACCGTCAGCTTCGGAGACAGTCGTTTCGAATCGTCGAGCAGATTCCGTAGCGAGCGACCATCGACGAACTCCATGATCACGGCTTGGCGACCGTTGTCGGAGACGGCGTCGTAGACGGTGACGATGTTGGGGTGACTGAGGCTTGCTGCAGCGATGGCTTCTCGACGGAATCGTTCGGCCACGGTGTCATCGGCCGCGAGGTGCGGTTTCAGCAGTTTCACGGCGACGACACGATCGAGTTGGAGGTCGTGGGCTTTCCAGACGTCGGCCATTCCGCCGTGAGCCCATGCGCGATCGAGTCGGTACCGTCCGGCGATCACCGTGTTCGGTTCGGGGGCGTTCGCGGACGACGACATTTCAAACGAGAACGCTAGTTGTGAAGGGTCGTCGACCTGGGGAATTGCGGTCGGCGACGCGCGGTTACTTCACGAAGAACGCAACACCGATGGTTCCTCGTCCGGCATGGGTTCCGATCACTGCACCGATGTCTCCGACGATGATCTCTCCCGGGTACACGGCCTTCAGTTGATCGACGAACGCATCGACATCGCTGCAGTCGGCGTGGAGGACGGCGAGTTGTGAGATTCCGGGACTGGCGACGACTTCTTTCACCTTGTCGACGAGGAACGCGACGGCTTTGCTACGGGTGCGCTGTTTGCCACCTTCTTCGACCACACCGTTGCGAACTTCGATGATCGGCTTGATCGAGAGCACGGAGGCCAACATCGCCTTCGCACCACCGATACGCCCGCCCTTCTTGAGGTTTTCGAGCGTGTCGAGGGCGCCCCAGACCTTGCATCGCCCAGCCATGTCTCGTGCCAATGCCTCGACGTCGTCGATCGAACGACCGTCACGGCCGGCGCGGGCGCAGGCCACGACAATGGATCCCAATCCCATCGACACGCTCCGACTGTCGACGACGCGAACCGGGAATTCGCTCCCGACGGCGGCCGCACCCAGTTCGGCGCTCTGGTGAGTGGCCGACAAGGCTCCGGACAGCGACACGATGACCACCCCAGTGGCCCCCTGACCAGCGAGTTTGCGGATAGCAGCCTCGAAATGACCAGGTGACGGAGCAGCGGTGGATGGCAGTTCTGATTCGCTGGCACATCGAGCCCAGAACTCCGCCGTACTGAGTTGCACCCGGTCGATGAGTTCGTCCTCTCCGAACCGAATGTAAAGGGGAACGATTTCGATCCCGAGCGAGTTCACCAGTTCATCGGGCAGGTCGCAGGCACTGTCGGTGACGATGCGGACGCAGGGCGAGTGATCAGGCACGGACGCAGATTAGTTCGGACCGGGATCAGGGCTTGGGACGCGGGGGAGGCTCGCCACTCGGGTGGCGCGAGGACGTGTCGGCCACACCCTCTTGTCGACTTCGGTGCTGGCGACGGAAATGGGCGATCCACCAGGTTGCGAGGAGAAGGAGGGCAACCCCGGTGACGAGCTGTCCGAGTCCGGCCAATGCATTCACCCGAGCCGTGAACACCGTGACCGGTGACAACGGGATGTCGCCCTCAGGGGTGAGCAATTGAAGCGAGACGGGGAACCGTCCGTTGGTGCGGGCGCGAACCGGAACCTCGACGGACGCAACGGTGCCGCCAGGAATGGCGAGTACCTGCTCCCCTTGCGGGAAGCGAAGTTTGGAAGATGAGAGTCGGACTCGGACCTGGAGCTCGGTATCACTGTCGTTGCGGATACTGAGTCGGATGGAACTGTTGCGACCGCCCAGGGTGAAAGTGGTCGGAATCGGCGCGGCAACCGAGTCAGCCAGTCTTTGCGTCTCCTCGACGACGATTTGCAGATACGACTCACGTTGCTCGTTGGAGAGATCCTGATCGGGAATCACATCGAGCACGCGTCGCCACATCGAGGGTCGTTCGTCGCCGTCGGGAAGCATCGAAACGAATCCAGCGATTCGACTCTCGGCCCGCTCCATGATCGTGCCGAGGTTGGACGGTGTTGGATCCTCGTCGAAAGGGAGCTCGATGGTGATCGGTCGGCCATCGGCGAGGCCAACGCGGCTCGTGGCCAACGCTTCATCGATCGACACGAACGAGACTTGCCCCGAAGCCCCGAGAGTGTCGACCAGGGATGCAACGAGGTCAGCTCCAGGAAGGCGACCATCCCTCGTGGAGAGGATGAGAGCCCGGCCGCTCATGTCCTCACCTCGATCGATGATGTCCCGTCGAAGAATCGTGAGATCCGCGAGCACGTATTGCGCGGCGAGGAACGGCTCATCAGCTGTCGGCTCCGAGATGATCTCGGCCATGAGCGGGTCGGCGATCAGGCCCGAGATTCGTCCTCCGTTCGAAAGATCGAGGTCGACGAGGCGCGTCGAATCGACGAATCCGAGATCGTCGATCGACCCGGTGTCGAGCAGCGAGGGGAGAAGGGTGATTGATCGGAACCCGAGATCACGAATGAACCTTGCACCGGCGGCGGACAAGGGTCCGCTCTGCAGCCACGTCGTACGAACCGGACTCGTTTGCGGAAGCGCAGCGGCGAGGGCGTCCTCTCCGAGGCGCAACTGATTCGTGAAGATGTCGCCGTAGTTCGCCGCCATCGACGAAGTCGGATCGAGATCCACGAACGTCGTGGAAAGAAGATCGATCGAATCGGCGAATTGAAGCTGTGCATAGAGATCAGCGTCCTCGGACGTCGATCGGGCGAAGCCCTCGATGAGCTCCGGGCGCAAGGCCACGCTCAAAGGCGTCCCTGAGGTGGAGTCCAGCGCAACGATGAGTTCGCTGACCGTCTGTCGGTCCGTGTCAGCGACGAACGTGGTGGAATCGGCGCGCAGGGTGGGTCCGCCGTCGACTTCACCAACGATGGCAGTGACGAGTGGTGAGACCGGTTCGGGTTCGGCATCGCCTTCGGGAAGACGATCGATGAATGTCGTCACCGAATCGACCGAAACGTCGTCGACGAGCAGAGAAATGCTGATCGGGTACAGGCCGGTGGCCGACATCTGAAGACGATCGCGAGTACGCCGTCCGATTTCTATGGGCACCGCAATGTCGGCAACCTTCGAATCGGTCGCCGTCGTGACCACGATGGGGACTTCGATCGAGTCGACGACCGATGTCATCTCACCGTCGATGACCGCGTGCACTTCCTGGCGGTTTCGTACCGGTCGGTACGAAGTGATCGACGCGGTCATTCGGCCGATGGTCGGGGCCGTGTCGGGTGAGTCGATGAGAAGTGAAACATTGAACACGGAGTCTTCGACCCCCGCGACGAATTGATCCTGGGCGATCAGTGAAACGACGACATCGTCCGGCATCGCTCGAGTGGGAGCGGCGGGCAGCACGAACGATGTCGCGAAGGCCAAAGCGAGTAGACCGATGGCGCGCTGGTTCATGCGGAAGCCTCGAACTTCATATCAAGTACGTGAAGTGAATCGGGAAGGAGCCGGAATCCGAAACGTTCGTACAGGGCGAGGGCACGATCGTTGTCGAAGTTCGTGTTCACCAGGACCTCGCGCACCCCTCGACGTTGGAGCCACGAGAGTCCGTCGCACAAGAGCGATGTTCCGATGCCCTGACCCTCGAGATCTCTCTCAACGGCGAGGCGCTGCACGAACCCGGCCGCGCCGTTGCGTCCCGTGATGATGTATCCAGCGGGCTGATCGGTTGCTGTGATCGCCAAACGAATGCGATGGGCCGGGGTGGCATGACAGGCGTCGAGGATGCTCGGAGCATCGAGTTCCCATCCGTTCTCGAAAGCCGCTGTATCGAGCCGCGCCGCCACCTCGAGTTGTCGAGGTCCTCGTATGGTGCGCAGCTCGTGTTGAATCGATCCGAAGTGCATCTGACGATCGAGATCGAGTCGCAGGAGCGCAAGCGTCTGAACGGGTTCGAATCCGAGTTCGGTGAACGGTCTGGTGGCGCTGTTGGCCAGTGCACCCGTGCGGACGCGCAGGAAGCCGTGTTCACGAATCACCGACAGCCATGACTCGAGAGTGGTGATCGAAGGGGCTTTGGTGTGATCGGTGAGAACGAGTTGGGCAGTTGTCGGTTCGTTCGGCCAGGGGCGGAGTCGGGCGCGCACACGGCCGTCATCGAGCATGCGGGGTGGTTCGACCCGTCGACGTTGACGCATCCCGGCGATCACCCCATCGACGGTAGCGTTCCTTTCGATGGCCATCTTGTTCGCCACGCACGAGGCGTATCTCGATCACCTCACCGGTCCGAGGCATCCGGAGCGCCCCGAGAGGCTGGGTGCCGTCATCGACGGTTCACGTGACGCCGGCGTGGTCGATGCTCTCGTTCCGCTCGCCCCCCGTGCCGCGGAACCTCATCAACTTTCGCGGGTTCACACTCGTGACCACCTTGCCGGAGTGGAGTCGTTGGTTCGACAAGGAGGTGGACGTCTCGATCCGGACACGGTCGCGTCGTCGGGTTCGTGGACTGCGGCACTTCTTGCTGCAGGTGCCGGACTAGCTGCTGTTGACGCTCTGATCGAGGGTCGTGCCGATGCGGCGTTCTGTGCTGTACGTCCGCCTGGCCATCATGCGACCCGCGCCCACGCCATGGGCTTTTGTCTGTTGTCGAACGTGGCGGTGGTGGCCGCCGAACTCGCCGAGCGCGGCGAGCGTGTCGCCATCGTCGACTTCGATGCTCATCACGGAAACGGCACACAGGACGTCTTCTACCGAGACCCACGCGTCCTCTATGTGTCGTTGCACCAGTGGCCGCTGTATCCGGGAACCGGCTGGTTCGAGGAAATCGGTGAGGACGCCGGACGTGGAACCACGTTGAACATACCCATGCCCCCCGGCACGAGCGGCGCCATGTACGAGTACGCGTTGGAGCAACTCGTGGTTCCGATTTGTCAGCAGTTCCGACCGACATGGCTCATCGCGTCGGCCGGATTCGACGGTCATCGGAACGATCCGATCACGGATCTCGGACTCTCGTCGGGCGACTTCTCGTCGATCACCAAGACACTGTGCGGTCTCGTTCCGAGCGGTCGCCGTCTCGTCATGCTGGAGGGTGGTTACGACCTCGATGCGCTTCGGATGTCGACCGCGGCGTGCATCGGTGCTCTGGCCGGACGGGACATCCGACCGGAGTTGCCGACCACTGCCCACTCGTCGGCCGCGATCGACATGATCGATCGGATTCGGCGATTCTGGATCGAGTCCGAACTTCTCACTGTTTGAGCAGCGCTGCGTCGTAACCTGCTGACGTGGTTCCCGAGCGGTTCGCGCCCGTCCTCGCCGAATTGGCCGATGTGGCAAACCTCTTCCGCAGCGCCGGGCATCGTCTGTACCTGGTGGGTGGAACCGTCCGCGACCTTCTGAGCGGGCAACTCTCCGACACGCTCGATTTCGATGCAACGACCGAAGCACGACCTGATGCGGTGAAGAAGATCATCGCCGGGTGGGCCGATGCCGTCTGGACCCAGGGTGAGAAGTTCGGAACCATCGGCGCGCGCAAGGGTGACCGGGTCTACGAGATCACGACTCACCGTGCCGAGGCCTATCACCCCGATACTCGCAAACCGGATGTCGAGTTCGCAGATGCGATCGAGACGGATCTGTCGCGTCGCGACTTCACCGTGAACGCGATGGCGCTCGAGGTCACGTCCGATTCGCCGACCCTTGTCGATCCCTTCAATGGGGCCACCGATCTTCTCACCAAGACCCTTCGTACTCCGTTGGACCCCGACATCAGCTTCAGTGACGATCCGCTGCGCATGATGCGCGCCGCCCGCTTCATCGCTCGTTTCGGAATGACCCCGGTGCCCGAGCTCGTTGATGCGGTTCGCTCGATGAAGGATCGCCTCGAGATCGTCTCGGCGGAGCGGGTCCGCGATGAACTGAACAAGCTCATCACGGTCGACACGCCTTCGCTTGGTCTGTGGTTCCTGGTCGACACCGGACTGGCCGATCTGTTCCTTCCGGAGCTGCCGGCCATGCGCCTCGAGAATGATCCCATCCACCGGCACAAGGATGTGTTGACCCATACTCTGGCCGTCATCGAGAACGTCCGCCCCGACGCGGCTCCGGACTTCGATTTCCGACTCACTCGACTGGCGGCGCTGTTCCACGACATCGGTAAACCGCGTACTCGGGGCTTCCTCGAAGGAAAAGGCACCACCTTCCACATGCACGATGTGGTCGGCGCCAAGATGACCCGTAAGCGATTGGTTGCACTCAAGTTTCCGAACGAGGACGTCGAGAAGATCACCGAACTGGTGCGCCTGCATCTTCGGTTCCACACGTACGAGATGGGCTGGACCGATTCGGCGGTTCGCCGTTACGTGAACGACGCCGGTCCGCTACTCGAGGAGCTGAACGTGCTCACTCGGTGCGACTGCACGACCCGAAATGCAAAAAAGGCCGAGCGTCTCGCTCGCCGCATGGACGAACTCGAAGCCAGAATCTCGGCACTCGCTGCTCAAGAGGAGCTGAAGGCGATTCGCCCCGAACTCAATGGTGTCGAAGTGATGGAACATCTCGGGCTCCAACCTTCACCAGTGGTGGGTGAAGCTCTCGCATTTCTCCTCGAGATTCGTCTCGATGAAGGACTCGTCGGTGACGACGAGATTCGACGTCGACTCGATCATTGGTGGCAGGCGCGCGCTGGCACCTCGCGCCAGGGCTAACCTGCCCGTCATGGCGATCGACCGCGACCCGAACCGGGGATCGTCATCTTTCGGTTCGGCCTCGTTGCGAGGCATTTCGTCGTTTCGCGGCGGCTTGGTCGACCACCGGATGGCGCGTCGGGCAACGATCAACGAGGTTCATCGCGGTCGTCTCGGTCGTGAAGAGGTCTGCGACGCGCATCCTGAACTCATGCGGGCGGCGCGATCGGTCGGAAAGCGCACCGAGACGCCGTGTCCGATCTGTTCCGAGGACAACCTCGTTCTGGTGACCTACGTGTTCGGGCCGAAGCTTCCGTCGCACGGCCGATTGGCGGCCGACAACAAGGAACTGGCGCAGTTCCATCGGCGGGCCGAGGAATACACCGCGTATGTCGTGGAAGCGTGCTGCTCGTGCCGTTGGCACTACCTCGTTCGGGCTCTTCCCATCGGAGGCCAGCGCGGCCGTCGGCAGGTGGGCTGAGCCATCGACTGGGGCCGGGGTTCACGCAGACGAGATGCCACTGGCTCGCGTGGCATGAGTCGGTTCGGTCTCGGACTCGGTCGTTCACCGCGTCGAAACGGTTGGCTGTCGTACGAGGCGAGCCGTCGTCTGCAACGGGATGCGTTCACCGGCCTGGTCATGGTCTTCATGGCCGCAATCGTGCTTCTCGGGGTTGGCGCCTTCGGAGGCTCGTTCTCGGTCGAGTCGAAGGATGGGCAACCGGTTTCCGACGGCAAGGAGTGCCAGATTCTTCAGGTCTCGTCGTTCGACGATCCGAGTGCACCGGCTCGGCAGATGATCGATTGCGGTGACGAAGCGAACCTCGGCTTCTCGGGCTTCATGCAATACGCGGCCGTCGCGGTGGGCGCGGTCGGCACGCTCCTCTTGCTGAGCGCAGTCTTCTCGCTCGTGCTGTCGTCGCGCATGCCTCGTGAAACCCTTGCGGTTCCGTTTTGTGTGGCCGCGATCATCCTTGGCGTCATTGCCATCATCTGGGGTCTCGGAGACACCGGAGGCCCGGCAATCGTGTTCCAAGGTTCCCGCGATGGTGCGGTGACCGGAGTTCTCCGCGCCGGAGGTCAGTTCACGACCCGCGACGGATCCGTGGCGGCCGGAGTTGGGTTGATCGCCGGGTCGATCGTGCGCCTCACTCGCCCCTGATTGCGTTTCGGTCGTCTTCGACGACGCGTCACCCCTGCTCAGCCAATACCGCCACACCCACCGGTCACGATTCCCACATGACTGTGTCTTCTCCCATGAGCGCTGGTGATGTCTGCAAAAGCCGCCGGTACACTCACCAAGTCCATATTCACCCTGCCCCTACGGGGGCCCCGGGGCCGAGACCATCGGCACCGAGTCCGAAGGGAGGTTTCGGTCCATGCGTGGATACGAACTCATGATCATCATCGACGGCACTCTCGAAGAGGCCGCCGCTCAGCAGTGGGTCGCCAGCGTGACCAAGAGCGTCAAGGCTGCTGGTGGAGAAGTTCACGGCAAGGTCGATTGGTGGGGCAAGCGTCGCCTCGCCTACCCGATCAAGAAGAAGGAAGACGGTTTCTACGCGGTCTTCAACATCGTCGCCGCTGGCGGCGCTCTCGACGAGCTCGAGCGCTCGTTGCGTATTGCTGATGACGTTCTGCGTCACAAGCTGTTCCGTCTCCCCGAGGCCGAAGCTGCCCGTCGGGGACTCGTAGCCGCCTGAACAGCGCCGTTCGAACAACCACAGGAGCACTCAATATGGCATCAAACTCGATCACGGTCGTGGGCAATCTCACCCGCGATCCGGAACTGCGTTTCACGCAGTCCGGCAAGCCCACCTGCACGTTGGGCATCGCTGTCAATCGTCGCTATCAGGTGAATGGCGAATGGCAGGACCAGACATCGTTCATGAACGTTGTCCTTTGGGATCAACTCGCCGAGAACGCCGCGGCGTCGCTCGCGAAGGGCACCCGGGTTCTCGTGTCGGGACGCCTCGAGATTCGTGAATACGAAGCTCGTGACGGCAGCGGCAAGCGCCAGTCGGTCGACATCGTCGCCGACGAAATCGGCCCGACCCTCCGCTGGGCCACTGTCACCGTCGAGCGCACCGCCCCCCGTGGCGGCGGCGAGGGTGGCGGCTACTCGGGAGGTCGAGGCGCAGCCTCGGCCCCAGCGGCCGACAACTACTCCGACGAAGAACCGTTCTGAACCCCATCGACAACTGTCAACCGAAACTGAAGGAACATCGAAATGAGCAATAGCAAGAAGCCGGTTCGCCGGGGAGCCCCCAAGGACGCTGGTCGCAAGATCAAGAAGAAGGGCAACGTCCTCGCCGCCGAGAAGATCGAATACATCGACTACAAGGACGTCAACCTCCTTCAGCGGTTCATGTCCGACCGCTCGAAGATCCGTGGCAAGGCCATCAATGGTCATTCCGTTCAGCAGCAGCGTGAACTCGTGACCGCCATCAAGAACGCTCGTGAAATGGCCCTGTTGCCCTACACCAAGCGTGTTGCCTCGGTCGGACGCGGCCCGCGTCGTGGCCCGGCAGTCGACGAAGTGGTCGACCAGGTAGCCGAGACCGAAGTCGAAGATCAGGTCACTGAAGATCTGGTCGAGGACACCGAAGAAGGCGAGGCCTGATCATGAAGGTGATTCTCCGTTCCGACATCTCTGGCCTCGGTAAGCGTGGCGACATCGTCGACGTCGCTGAAGGTCACGGTCGCAACTATCTGCTGCCCCGCGGGCTGGCGATCACTGCGTCCGATGCCGCTCAGTCGCAGGCCGCAGCCATGCGACGTCGTCGCGACCTGCGTGACGCCGCCGATCGCGAAGCCGCCCAGACGGTTGCCTCGACCCTCGTTTCCAAGGTGATCGAGGTCAAGGTGAAGGCTGGTGGCGAAGGTCGGCTCTACGGTTCGGTCCACGCGGCCGATGTTGCAGCGGCCATCCAGGCGCAGACCGGCATCGAAATCGACCGCAAGAAGTTGAGCGTTCCCGACCACATCAAGACGGTCGGCGAATACAGCGTCGGAGCCAAGTTGCACTCGGACGTCCAGTTCAGCGTCACGGTCAACGTCGTCGCCAAGTGAGTCGCCCGGGGCTGTCCACAGCCCCGACGACTTGTCCACAGGATGATCACAGGGATGTGCCCCTAGCGATCAACAGGGCGCGTGGGCCAAGGTTGTCCCGATGACCGACACCTTTTCTTCCGTCTCGTCCTCACGAGGATCGAAGGCCCCCGCGAAGGCTGCGGTCACCAGCCGGGTGCCTCCGCACAACCTGAGCGCCGAGGAGTCTTTGCTCGGCGCGATGTTGTTGTCGCGCGAAGCCGTGAACACCGTGAGCGAACTCGGCCTGGCCGCCGAGGCGTTCTACAAGCCGGCTCACCAACACGTATTCGACGGCATTCGCAATCTGCTCACCGGTGGTCAACCCGTGGATGCCGTCACGGTTGCCGATGAACTTCGTCGAGTTGGTCTCCTCGACCAGATCGGCGGAATGGATTTCCTGCTGCAGTTGCAGAACACCACACCGGTGATCGGCAACGTGGGGCGCTACGCCAAGATCGTGATGGACACCGCTGCGCTGCGGCGGCTGATCTCGGTGGCCAGCGAGATCGCCGAGATCGCCTACACCGAGCCCGATGACGTCTCGCGCGCTCTCGATGCCGCCGAATCAAAAGTGTTCGAAGTTGCCGATGAGCGCGTGACCGATTCGGTGCAGGACATCCGCGAGATTCTCCGCACCACCACCGATGAACTCGAGCGGCGCTACACGGAGAAGGCGGGCGTCACCGGGGTCGCCACCGGCTTTCATGATCTCGACAACGCACTACTTGGTCTGCAGCCGGCAGCACTCCTGATCCTTGGTGCGCGTCCGGCCATGGGTAAGTCGGCCTTCGCTCTGAACATCGCCACCAACGTGGCCAAATCCACCCGCAAGCCGGTGTTGGTCTTTTCACTCGAAATGAGCCACAGCGAACTCGCTCACCGAATCTTGTCGTCCGAGGCGCGGGTGGACACCAAGAAGCTGCGCACCGGCAATCTCACTGGAGCCGAGTGGAGCGACGTCAACAACGCGGTTGGTCGCCTGGAAGTTCCGCTCTTCCTCGATGACAATCCGGCAGTGACGGTCATGGAGATCCGCGCCAAAGCCCGTCGGCTCAAGGCCCGTTACGACGATCTCGGCCTGATCGTCATCGACTACCTGCAGTTGATGAGCGGTGGCGCACAAGCCGAGAACCGCCAACTCGAGGTCAGTGAGATCAGCCGAAACCTGAAGGTGTTGGCTCGTGAACTCAACGTGCCGATCCTTGCGCTCAGTCAGTTGAGCCGTCGTTTGGAGGAACGCTCGGACAAGAAGCCGCAGTTGGCCGACCTACGTGAATCGGGATCGCTCGAGCAGGACGCCGACGTCGTGATGTTCTTGTACCGGGAAGAGGTCTACAAGCAGGACTCCGCCGATCCGGCATTAAAGGGCATGGCTGATCTGATCATCGCCAAACATCGTTCTGGTCCGATCGCCAACATCAAGCTCGTTTTCCAGGGCGAGTTCACGCTCTTTCGCAGTGCGGCTCGAGGTGTGTCGACACAGGTCGACGAAGAAATCTGATCTCAGCCCGACGGTAGAAGAATCGCGTCACCTTCGGGTTGCCAGATCTTGGCTCCGAAGACCTTCTCCATCTCCGGTTTCGGGTCCATGAGAAGTTCCATGGCGTGCTTCTTCTCATCGTCGGTGAAGTCACGCACGGTGTGGCAGAACTCCACGGTGTTGCCCTCTGGGTCACGGATGTAGATCGAGCGGCAGAACTCGTGGTCGACTTCCAGCACGGTCTGACCATGCGAGCGCCAACGCTCACGATGGCGTTCGAGGTCTTCAGCGGTCGGGGCATCGAAGGCGAGGTGGTTGGCCCACCACGGAAGCCCCGCGCTCTTGTTGAGGTTGGTGCCGAACTCGGCTCCGATCGATTCGTCGTGGATTTCCCAGAAGGCGATCATTCCCTGCTCGCCACTCGGCGAAGTGCCCGTGGAGTAGAAGAAGTGCTTGCTCCATCCACCTTCGGGGGTGGGAGCGGTCACGACCTTCACGAGCTCGAAGCCCATCACGTTCGTGTAGAAGTCGTAATTGGCCTTGGTGTCGTGAATGGCGATGGCGACGTGGTGGAAACCCATGTCGGAAGTTTGGCGCATGATGCTCCACCTGTCACCACCCAGAATGCTCGTGATACTGCCGAGGCTGGCAGAATCAACCCGTGTTCTTGGGCGCAGACCTCCTCGCGTGGCTGGTACTGGCACTGGGTGGCGCTCTGTTCGTGGGCAATGCCCTGGCCATCGTGAAGCCGCCACCCAAGGCCAAAGAAGGCGACTTGCCGCAGGCCCCGGTAGCCAGAAGTGCCGGTATGGCTCTCGTTGGTCTGATCGCGGCGATTTGGGCGCTGGCTTCGTTGGTGTCGGGCTGAGGTCGTTGCGATGAGTACCGAGCGTCTACGTCAGCAACTCGACTTCTTGATCGAGATCGATCGTCTGAAGCAGATCGAACGGCAGACGCACATCACCGGTGGTTCGCGCCGAGAGAACACAGCGGAGCATTCCTGGCATCTCGCCATGTATGCACTTGTACTGGCCGAATGGAGCAACGCAGACGTCGATCTGTTCCATGTGCTGTCGCTCTGCCTGGTGCACGACATCGTGGAGATCGATGCCGGCGACACATTCGCTTACGACACGTCGGCCAACGCCGACAAAGCCGAACGCGAGCAACTCGCCGCCGAGCGTTTGTTCGGCCTTCTGCCCGAGGATCAGGCGCAACACATGTGGCGTCTCTGGGAGGAGTACGAGGCTCAGGAGACACCGGAGAGCAAGTTCGCCAACGCCGTGGATCGTATGCAGCCCGCCATGCTCAATCACTTGGCCGGCGACGAATCACCCTGGAAGCGCCATGGAGTATCAGTACCTCAGGCGATGAAGCGATTGTCGCCGATTGGCGATGGCTCGGAGGTTCTGTGGGAACACACACAGATCATCATCCGTGAGGCCCATGAACGTGGGCATCTGAAGCCCGACTGATCAGTCGTCGATCTCGTCGGCGTCGATGATCTCGGCACCGATGTCGCCAGCGGCAAGCTCGGGTATTCCCTCGCGCTTGCGAACCTTTTCGATCTTGCTGATCTGTGCGTTGAGTTTGCGGAAGCGGGTGCCGCCGGTGTTGATGGAGGCGAGTTTGTCGGTGAGCCCTTCGAAGGCCTTTTGAACTGAGTCGACCTCCGAGGTGTATTTCTCCCACTCCTTGTGGAAGAGATTGACGAACTGCATGATCTCGGCCGCTGCTTTTTCGGTGTGAAAGCTGTCGGTCGCCTGGCGCACCACAACGAGATAGGCATAGAGCGCCAAGGGCGAACAGAGAACAACCTTCTTGTCCAATGCGAAGTCGATCATGGTGGGGTCGGATTCGTGGATGAATCCGCTGATGCCTTCGTTGGGAACGAACATCAGGACGTAGTCGACGGTGTTGTCAGCTGACTTGTCGACGTAGTCGCGTCTGCTGAGGGTCGTCACGTGACCTCTGACTGCCTTCAAGAATTCAGCACGTGCGTTCTTCTTGAGATCTTCGGTCGGGGCTTGGACGAATTCCTGATAGCGGTCGAGTGGAAATTTGACGTCCATGTAGAGCACGCGGTCGGGGGGCATGTTGAAGCAGTAGTCGGGACGTCCTCCACCATCGATGGTGGACTGCTTGGTGTAGTTGACTCCTTCGACCATTCCGGCGGTGCGCAGGATGTCTTCGGCGAGGCGTTCTCCCCACTGGCCTCGAGCCTGCGAGCTGGAGAGGACTTCGTTGAGGCTCTCGGTTCGTTGGTTGAGGAGCCCGACGACCTTTTCCATGGTGCCGTATTGCTGGGCGGAGTTCTGCTGGAGGCGCTGAATCGTTTGGTCGAGTTCGTTGAGACGAGTGAGGACGTCTTGCTGAACCTTCTGCAACGTTTTGTCGATGACTGCCGAGCGAGCACCGAGTTCCTGAGCGCTCGCTTCCGTGATCGCCTTCCCGGTGGTGGTGGCTGTTTCGTCGCGGATCTTTCGAGCTTCGTCGTTCAACTTGGTGAGGGCATCGGTGAGAGCTGCGCCGACCGTTTTGGCAACGCTGTTTTCGATGGCCATGGGGTCGATGGTGGGAGCGACGGGTGGTGGGGTGGGAGCAGTGCGACCACGGGTGAGATTGAGAGCGGCGAGGACGCACAAGATGCCGAGCACGATCAGGATGACGATGTTCATACGGGTTCAACGCTCCGAACGCGGGGGAATGTGCTCACGGGACCCGA
>JBEGQB010000014.1:0-15544 GCA_041181165.1 Actinomycetota bacterium | reverse complement strand
CAACCAGACTGTCGCGGGAACATGTGATTACCACACGACACACAACGACTGCCGAGCAGATGCGGCTCGTCGGACGGCCACGTGAAGACGCCCTCGGTCACGGGAACTTGCGCCATGAACTCCCCCCATCGATCAGTCCGGCCCTCACCGGACGAAGCGACCTTAGTGGCGCACTTCGGCGAGGCGCTCACCGGGACGATGACGGGGACTACCGTTCGCCCATGGTCAGACCCGGACAACACGATGGCCCCCTTTCACCTGAGGATGTCTCGCTCGCCGAGCGGGCCATCCGTCGATGCCTGGTCGACTACTGCCGCGGGATCGACCGCTGCGACGCCGAACTCGTGGCCTCGGTGTACCACCCCGACGCAGCCGACGATCACGGTTCGTTCGTGGGTCTCGGCATCGACTTCGCCCGACTCGCCACCGGCAAACTCCGCTCCCACGCTCGGGCCACCACACATTTCATCGGACAGCCGATCATCGATTTCGTGTCGGCCACGGTGGCCGAAGTCGAAACTCCGGTCATCGCCTGGCATCGGGTGACGGATGCCGATGGCGAATTCCTCGAGAACTTCTGTGGTCGGTACTTCGATCGTTTCGAATGCCGTGAGGGCGACTGGCGCATCGCCGATCGTCGGCTCACGCACGACTGGGACACCAAACTCCGCGTCGACGCAGCATTCCCGATCGGTACGTTCGCTCCCTCGCCCCGGAACACCTGACGTCGTGTCGCATCGCTAGGACTGCTCGGGCTACCGTCCCTTCACCACCACGAGCGGATTCGTATCCCGATCCAAGGAGCCAAAGTGTCGCGACTACCCACTTCGTCGGCCGAGATCACACCCGAATGGCTCACCGCTCGTCTGCGCGAAACCCGCACGATCGACCAGCAGACCTCCGTGTCGGCCATCGAACGCGACCTCATGGGAGCCGGTATCGGATTCATGGGCGAGGTCGGGCGGATCAAGGTTTCGTACTCCGGTGGATCCGGTCCGGCCACGATGATCTGCAAGATTCCGACTCAGGACGCGAACATCCGCGGCATGCTCGCGGCGGCGAAGGTCTTCGAGCGCGAGGCCCGCTTCTATGCCGATCTCGCGCCGGCACTCGACGTCGTTCCCAAAGCGCTCGGCATCGCGTCCGACCTCGAGAACGACGATCATGTCCTCGTCCTCCAGGACCTCGGCCATCTGCGGGTCGGAGACCAAGCCAAGGGGGTCGACGAAAGAGATGCCCGGGCAACGATGCTCGCCGCCGCCCGTTTGCACGCCCGCTATTGGCAGAACTCGGATCTCGATCGCATCGATTGGATGCCGATGGCCAACTCGGAGGGCATGAAGATCGGGCGCGAGGTCTACAAGGCGTCGCTACCGGGCTTTCTGCAGGTTTTCGCTCACGCCATCGATGCCGACATGGTGTCGGTCATGGAGCGATACGGCGACAACGTTCACCAACTCCTCGATCGCATCGCGGCCATGCCCAACACCGTCGTGCACTTCGACTTCCGACTCGACAATCTCTTCTTCGACGACACGACGGGAGCGGTCTGGATGATCGACTTCCAGACCTCCAGCAAAGGCGGTGGCGCGTACGACATCGGTTACTTCATGAGCCAGAGCGTGCCAGTCGACGTTCGCCGAGCTCACGAAGACTCGTTGCTGCGCACGTACCACGACGAACTCGTCCGGCTGGGTGTCGAGGGGTATTCGTTCGAGCAGTTCTTCGAGGACTACCGAGTCGGCGTGCTCTACGGCTGGATCATCCCGGTGTACGCCGTCGGAACACTCGACTCCTCGAGTGAGCGAGCCATGGCGCTTTGGACCGAAGTGATCAAACGCGCGCAGTCCGCGATGCGCGACCACGCCGTCGCCGACTTCTTGGTCTGAGATCGACGATCAGGCTTCGGGTAGCGGGTAGTGCAATCCGGGGATGCCCGAGGCCAGAGCTTCGTACCAATCGGGGCGCGGCTGCACGCCCGGGTAACCCTTGCCGACCTTTTGTTGATCTCCCTTGTTCCACTCATGGTGGATCGGGGGGATCTGGTAGTAGCCGTTGGCGGCGTTGGTGCCGCCGTCGACCAACAGATCGTGACCGGTGATGTAACTCGCGGCATCGGAAGCCAGGAACATGACCGGGCCGACGATCTCCTGCAGCTCACCGATGCGACGCATCGGAGTGCGACTGGCGATCCACTTGTCCATGCCCAACGTTTCGAGGGCCGGACGCACCATCTCGGTCATGATGAAGCCCGGCGAAACCGAATTGACGCGAACGCCGCGGTCGGCCCATTCGCAGCCGACCTGAGCGGTCACGTTGCGTAGTCCGCCCTTGGCCGCCGCGTAGGCGATGATGTTCGACTCGTTCGCACCACTGCCCATGATGGAACAGATGTTGACGATCGAACCCGACTGCCGCTCGAGCATGTGATGGCCGACCTCGCGGAGGAACATGAAGGCACCGGTCAGGTCGATCGACAGGATCCAGTTCCAGGTTGCGGTGTCGTAGACCTCGGCCGCCAGGCCGCGGAGGTCGCTCACACCCGCGTTGTTGATCAAGACATCGATCTTTCCGTGCTCTTTGATTCCGGTCTGTACGACCCGCTTCACGTCGTCCTCGACCGCCACGTCTCCCGTCACGACAGTCACCTTCGATCCGAGTTTGCGACAGCGATCGGCGACGGCCTCGAGCATGTCCTTGGAGCGGGCCGTCAGGACGAGATCGGCGCCCTCCTTGGCGAAACCTTCGGCGAATCCCTCGCCGAGTCCGTACGAGGCACCCGTGATCAGGACGGTCTTGCCGGTGAATTGGCCCATGTCTCTCCCCTTGGAATCGGCGCTCTGTGCGACCGGCGAGACAATAGATCGCTACTCGCCGAGGCTCCGCACGGGAAGGTCCATGTGCAAGAGCCCGGCCAGAAACCGGTCGAGGTCCCCGACGAATCCGGCCGATCGCATCTCCTCAGCGGTTCGACGGCTGCCGAGGAGTCGGAGGCATTCGAAGGCCGAACCATTCCACGTGAGTTCGGGTTCGCCGGCACCGACGACGAAGTCGCGTCCTTCGAAACCGATGCGAACTGCGGGTAGGCCCGCTTTCTTCAGATCGCCCTTCACGAGATTGAGGCCGAGTTCGGCCGCGACACGCACCCCATGAGAATCCCGCGCCCCGGGCCGCCGGACAGCGGCGCGCAGATCGTGCTCGTGGACGACCGTGTCGTAGGTGAGCCCCCAGAGCTGCGCCGGCGCCGCTTCGATCATCGCTTCGAACCTCGCCGACGCCGCTGACCACTCGTCGACGATCGAGGTCAACGATCGCTCACGACGCTCATCGACCTGTCGATCGACCCACGCTTGAGTGTCGCCGGTGGGAGAATTTCCGGACCCGAGATCGACCGAGATACCGGTGACATGAGCGAAGAGATCCTTGACCGTCCAGGCCGGACACGCTTCGACGACGGTCGCGACTTCGTCGCCGTCGAGTTCGGAAGCGATCTCTTGCATCCGTTCACGAGCTCGTCGATATTCCTCGGCCAGCACGCTTCCCGGGAACTTCCCGAAGTCACTCATGATCCCCTCCTCGTCGACCCAACAGTCGTTTCATTCCGTTCATACACGATTCGACATGACTCGCCGGCTCCGACCAGCCCCTCGCTGAGGGAACTTCGAGCGACCATGGGACCTTGGTTCCGGTCGAGCGAAGGGCGGCGATGAACTCGGGCAGATCGAACTCGCCGTCACCGGGCGCCACCCGGTTCTCCAGACAATCGCGGTAGTAATCGGGGTTGATCGGACGGCGCGCCCCGTCGTTGATCTGGATCCCGGTGATCAATTCTCCCGGTAACGAACGAATCGCTTCGAGATCACGCGCGCCACGTTCGTGATGCCACACGTCGACACAAATGCCCCCGTTCGGACGATCGGCCTCCTCGACGATGCGTCGTGCGTCGTGCACCGAGATGACGTCGGTGAACGGCAGGAATTCCAAGCCGACGACCAGGCCGTGGTCGGCGGCGCGATCGCACAACGCGCCGAAAGCCTTGGCTCCGGTCTCGATGTCGCCGGCCGGTCCGATCACCTGCAGATACCGACAACCGAAAGCGTCCGCCATGCGCCAGGCAATGTCTTCGAGTCGTCCGGCTCGTTCGCCACCCGGACCATCAGCCCCCAGACCCGACACCACCTCGATTTCGGCCAGACGAATCCCACGATCGGCAAGCATCTCGGCAATGCGTGCCGGCGCCATCCCCTGCTGTTCGAGTTCGGCATAGTGCCCGACGAAGAGTCCGATGCCCGAGAACCCGTTTCGTGCCGCCAACTCGATGCGATCCTCGATGGGATGCATCGGCGCCAGCGTGAAGTGGCTCAGGATCAACTCTTCGGGGGCCAGGTGGTGCGGATTAGGTTGATCCACGACCACAGTGTCGCACAGGGCGGCCGCGGGTCGAGGGGGCGTGATGTCGGGGAAGGAATCCGGACGGTTGCCAGGCAAGGTCGCCGTCATCACTGGTGGCGCAAGCGGTATCGGTGAGGGCACTGTTCGACGCTTCCTCGAAGAAGGCGCTCGTGTCGTCATCGCCGACGTTCAGGACGAACCCGGACGTGCGCTGGCGACGTCGCTCGGCCCGGACACTCGCTTCGTGCACACCGACGTGACCGATGAGTCGCAGATCGCACGCGCCGTCGACACCGCAGTAGCCGAATTCGGCCGACTCGACGTGATGTTCAACAACGCGGGCATCGTCGGGGCGGTCGGACGTATCGCAGAAACCTCCACCGAACAATGGGACCGCACGGTGTCGATCCTGATGCGTGGCGTGTTTCTCGGCATGAAGCATGCGGCCAGGATCATGGTGCCCCAAGGAAGCGGCGCCATTGTCTCGACCTCGAGCACCGCGGGCATACTCGGCGGACTCGGACCCCACTGTTACACCGCCTGCAAACATGCCGTCATCGGTCTCACCAAGTCGGTGGCCTCCGAGCTCGCCCAACATGGCGTTCGGGTGAATGCGATTTCTCCCGGCAATACGGTCACCGCCATGACATCGGCGGTGATGACCGGAGACCCGACGGCCATCGAGACGGCCACCAAGCACATCGCCGCTGGCTCGCTGCTCGGAATTCCCGGACTTCCGGTCGACATCGCTAACGCCGCGGTCTTCCTCGCCAGTGATGAAGCTCGCTACATCACGGCACACACACTCGTCGTCGACGCCGGCCAGACCGCGATCGGCGGCAATGGGCGCTTCCACCAGCAGGATGCCGCCCTCATGCGTGAAGCCGGAATTCGAGAACGCGCCTAGATCCGAGGATCGACCAGCACCTTGGTCTGGTTCGATTGGCCGCTGGCGAGATCGGCGAGTGCCGCGTCCAGACCGTCGAGACCGATCGTCGATGAGTGAAGTGGCTCGGTTCGGAACCGGCCGTCGGCGATCATGCCCATCGCCATGTCGAACTCTTCGTTCGTGTAGGCCAGAGCCGAGGTCACGGCGATTTCCTTGATGAGCCAAGCCGCTGGGCTGATCGGCGCGTTCTCATCGGCCAGTCCGATCAAACACATCGAACCGCCGCGTCGGGCCAAGTCCACCGCCGACTGAACGGCGAACGGCCGACCAACGCACTCATAGACGATGTCAGCCCCGAGCCCGTGGGTGAGTTCTTTCACGAGAGCGTCGGCGGCCGCCCCCGGTTCGACGACGCTATGCGCTCCGAGATCGCGGGCCAGGGCACGACGCTGTTCGTTCGGTTCGACCACCACGACGACTCCCGCTCCGGCGGCGCGCACCCACTGCATCGTTCCGAGACCGATCGGGCCGGCCCCTTGGATCACTGCGACGTCCCCCAGACGAAGTCCACTGCGGCGAACGGCATGGAACGCGACCGTCGATGGCTCGACCTGTGCGGCTTGCGCATCGGAGAGACCCGGGTGGGTCTTCACCACTCGTTCGGCGGCAACGGCGATACGGGACGCGAACCCACCATGAGGAGGAGCGAGCGGGTCGCGACCGAGCGCCGACATGAAAGACACCATGCAGCGATCGGATTGTCCGGCTCGGCACGGCGCACAACGTCCACAGGCCGGCGCGACGGCCACCACGACGCGTTCGCCCTCGGAAAGATCCTTCACGTCGCGCCCGACGGCCGACACGGTGCCGGCCCACTCATGTCCGCAGATGGCGGGGTTGTACGGCTGACCGGACTGGTAAGCGTGGATGTCGGTGCCGCAGATGCCGCACAAGGCGATATCGACGACGACGCCACGGTCGGCCGGTGCCGGATCGGGGAACTCGATCAACTCGACCTTGTGCTTGCCGGTGATCAGCGCTGCGAACATGATGTCCCCCTCTCGGGACACCGACGAGGTCCCCTTCGTTCGACCGCAAGAGTACGCGACGAGTCGCCTATCGTTCGCCACGTCCGGATGAACCGGCGAACAACTTGGGGGAACCATGGCTCTGATCGCCATCGAGGCTGCGATTCGCATCAATGACCCGGCGCAACGGGATGCCGCCGTCGTCGCGTCCATTCCTTTCCAGAAGGCCACACGCGACGAGGAGCCGGGCTGCATCGTGTACTGCTTCGCCGCCGATCCGGTCGAGGCCGACCTGATCCAGGTGTACGAACTCTGGGAGGACGCCGAGACGCTTGCCGCGCACTTCGACCACCCGAACTATCACAACATGCGCGAGATGCTCGGGAAGTTCGGACTCAAGTCGGCGGTCAGTCGCAAGCATCGCATCGACGCCTCAGCGCCGGTTTACGGCCCGGACTTCAAGGCGACGTCTTCGTTCGACTGACCTCGTCAGCCGCCGAGCGCGATCTCGCGCGCCCAGCGATAGTCGGCCTTGCCCGACGGACTCCGGTACACCTGATCGACGAACACCACGACTCGCGGTGCTTTGTAGTCGGCGATCGTGGTCTTGACGTGATCGATCACATCCTCCGGGGTCACCGATGCTCCGTCGACCTTCGATGCGACCAGTGCGACCTTCTCCCCGAAGCGCTCGTCGGGAAGACCCACCGCGACGCAATCGACGATCGATTCGTGTGAACGCGCAGCCACTTCGACTTCTTCCGGATACACCTTCTCACCGCCGGTATTGATGCACACCGAACCGCGGCCCAGCAGCCGGACGGTTCCGTCGGCATCGATCTCGGCGTAGTCACCGGGAACGGTGTACCGCACTCCGTCGACGACGCGGAACGTTCGTGCCGTTTTGTCTGGATCCCCGAAATAACCCTCGGGCATCGAGCCCGAAGCTGCCAACACGCCGGCTCGGCCCGATCCGAACGGGATCTTTTCCCATGTCGTCTCGTCGAACAGCACCGTGTTGGGCGTGGCCATGAACCGGGCGGTGTCCACCGGGTCCTGACCCGGCAACGTCATCGCCACCGCGAAAGGACCACCTTCGGAGGCTCCGATCATGTCGAGAACCAATGCCGAAGGGGCGCGCGTCATCAGGGCTCGCTTCATCTCGCTCGACAACGTCGCGCCAGTCGAGACGATGCGAGTCAACGACGACAGGTCGTACGGTCGACCGGTGGATTCGGCGCGCTCGATCTCGGCGACGATGGGTCGCGCGAATGCATCGCCGACGATCGAGACCTGACTCACTTTCTCCCGCTCGACGAGTCGTAGTAGTTCGGACGCGTCGAAACGGCGACTCCCGAGCAGAACCACCGTTCCACCGAGAACGAACGTCGAGAAGGCGAGGAACATCGCCGTTCCATGCATCAGCGGTGGAGCGGTCATGTTCACCGGACCGCGGCCACTTCCTTTCAGTTCAATGGCCACTCGGGCGACTTCGGCGGGAGTCTCGGGCACGGAAAGCCCGATCGATGCATAACCGGTGAATGCCAACGCTCCGAACAACCCGCGGTGACTCCAGACGACACCTTTGGGAAGTCCGGTCGTGCCACCCGTGTAGAGGAGCAGCGAGTCGGCGCCCGAACGCAGGATCGGCGGAGCGGCTGGTGCTTCTAGCAATGCGACCTCGTAGGCAACTGCGCCATCGAGCAGTGGTTGGCCATCTCCGGCATCCACCTGCAGCAAGAGGCGAAGGTCGGGCAGACTTCGACGGGCTTCGTCGACCACGTCGGCGAACGACGAATGAAAGACGAGCGCCGTGGCTCCCGAATCGGACAGAACGTGCACGATCTCGGGCGCTTTGTACCGATAGTTGACATTGACCGTGCTCGCCCGAACTTTGAACGACGCATAGGCGGACTCGAGATACTCGGGACAGTTGTAGAGAAGTTGGCCCACTTTGGCGTCGTGCCCGATTCCGTGGTCGCCGAGAACGCTTGCCAGGCGCGAGGCACGTCCGTCGAGTTCGGACCAGGTGATTCTGTTGTCGCCGATGACGACGGCGACGTGGTCGGGCTGGGCAGCCGCCAAAGCCTCCCAGAGCGTGGCCCAACTCTCGTCGAGCATCGTCAGCCCTCGGGAACGAGATACGGAGCCACTTCGTCGAGTGAGCGTCCGTCGGCTCTCAGTCCCTCGATGATCGCGTCGTCGATGTGGCGATGGATGAGTCGCATGCGTGCTTCTTGATACAGACCGAACTTCAAGCCCTTGGCGGCGCGCTTGGCCGTCATCTTGAGTCCGAGTTGCACCTTGGGAAGGTTCTCCATGTCCTGTTCGAAGACTGTGGCCAGACCACCCATGCCCTCGGCCTCGTGCCACGACTGCTCGAGGCGCAACCTCTGTATCGGCGCCGGCTTCGGGCGTTCCTGCCCGTCGGGCACGGGCATCATTCGGATGACGTCCATGAAACACGTGTCGGGCGTGGGCCCCGGCCGCCACCGGTAGACGAGCGACTGACCAACTCCGGCCCAGGGCGCGAACGCTGGGAACAAGTGGTACAAGTGCGCATCCAGCATTTCGGAATCCGATGCAGTCGAGAGATCGACACCGAACATCGGCCCCATGAACGAACGAAAGACCTCGGCCACGACTTCACGAGCGCTCTTTCCGTCGGGAACTTCCACCGAACCGCGGGTCGAGCGGGCCGAGAACTCGAGATACGCGTCGGCGACCTGCTGTTCGGTGAGATTGCCGAGGTGCGGACTCTGAATTCCGAAACCGTTGACGAAACGAGTGACGAACGGCGACTCCGGCCAGATGGAGTACTCGCTGTTGGCGTCACCGGCGAACTCGAGGATCTGAGGATGAGTGGCGATGACGTGATAACCCTCGGCGAAGGCCTCCATGCACACTTTCCAATTGGCCGGCACTTCCTTCACCGCATGAAATGCCTTGTAGCGATTCTCCATTCCGAAGTCACGGTCGAAATGCTCCACGAGCTTCTTCGCGACTTCGTTGAACGGCTTTGCATCCGGATCGAGATTGACGAAAACGAACCCACACCACTCGGCCACTTGCGCCTGAGGCAGACACGAGTCGGCCTGCTGCCACACTTGGGGAAAATCCCATTCGGCGGGTAGTTCGGTGAGGTTGCCGTCGAGGTCCCAACGCCAGCCGTGGAAAGGGCATCGCAGCGAAGCGACTCGCCCGTCTTCGGTGCGCAACTTCGTTCCGCGATGCAGACACGAGTTGTGATACGCCTTGATCGCGCCGTCACGGGTACGCATGACGATGAGAGATTGGTCGGCGACGTCGTACACGACATGGTCTCCCGGCTGCGCCAGTTCGTCGACCGTGCAGGCCATCTGCCACGTCTTGGTCCACATGTACTCGTTCTCGAGAGCAGCGAATTCGTGCGAGGTGTAGCGAATCTTGGGCACGTCGACCTTGCCCTGAGGTTCGTAAGAGTTGTCCTTGAGCGACACCGGAACCGGGCGCGAATCGGCAGCCAGCAGATCCTGAACACTTGGTCCGTGGCTTCTCGCCGCGCCGATCGAATCATCGACAGCAGTCATCACTTTCCCCCTTCGGATTCGAACAGTTTGCGAGCCGTCACGTAATCGGCCTTCCCGTTCGGAGCGCGTGGCACGGTGGCCACGAAGACGATCTCCTTGGGAACCTTGTAGCTCGACAGTTTGGTTTTCGTGTAAGCGACGACTTCGTCGCCCGTAGGGCAGGCGGCACCCGCGGCGACCGAGGCAACGCCCACCACGCGATTCCCGTACTTCTCGTCGGGAACACCGAACACGAGGCAGTCGGCGACGGCCTGATGCGTCTTGACCGCCTCCTCGACCTCCTCGGGGAATACCTTTTCGCCGGCAGTGTTGATGCAGTTCGAGCCGCGACCCAACAGATTGATCGTGCCATCGGCTTCGACGGTGGCCATGTCGCCGGGGAACGAGTACCGCACCCCGTCGATCTCGCGGAAGGTGCGGGCCGACTTCTCGGGATCCTTGTAGTAACCAAGCGGAACGTTGGCGCCGCTCACACCGACCATGCCGACCACACCCGATCCCGGCACGACTTCTTTGTCGTCGGGTCCGAAGACTTTGGTGTTGGGCATCGCACCGAACTTGGCGGTGGTGTTCACGTTGTCCTTGGTGGCCATCGTCTGCGCCATGCCGCCCTCACTGGATCCCAGGATGTCCATCACGATGGCCCCGGGCATGTGATCGAAGATGCCGGCTTTCACCTCAGCCGAGAACATTGCGCCGGTCGACACGATGGTCGTCACCGACGATGCGTCGTAGGGCGTGGTGGCCGCCTTCTCGCGGAGCGCATTCATCATCGGCCGCGCGAAGGCGTCGCCCACGATCACCAAACTGCTGACACGGTGCTTCTCGATGGCCCGGAACATCTCGTGGGCGTCGAACGACTTTCCTTCGAGCAAGACGACTTTGCCGGCCATGAGGTGAGGCAGAAGCGCCCCCAACCACACTCCGGTGCCGTGCATGAGTGGACACGCCGGAATGGCGACCGGCTGACCGACAGCGGCGTGCATTCCCTTGGCGGTCGCAGCGATTTCGGCCACCGACGTGAAGGGACCTCGCCCCATGGGTCCCGTGTAGAACGCGAGGAAGCCCTCGGTGAAGGTGCCGGTCGAATACATGACGCCCTTGGGCATGCCCGTGGTGCCGCCGGTGTACAACATGTAGAGGTCGTCCATGGCCCGCGCTTGGCGGGCGGCCGGCGCGTTCGACGAGATCACGGAGCTCCACGCGACGGCCCCTGGCACTCCGGCCGTCGGCCCATCGGCGACTTCGATGAGCAATTTCAACTTCGGCAATCGGTCCTTCACTCGCCCGATCCGGTCGCCGAGGCTCGAGTGGAAGACGACCGCTTCACAGTCGGAGTTGTCGAGCAGGTACCAGAGTTCGTCGTCGAGATAGCGGTAATTCACGTTCACGGGAGTGACCCGGGACTTGAACGCCGCGTATTGCGTGATCAGGTATTCCGGACAGTTGTACATGAACATCCCGACCTTCGACCCGATCCCCAACCCCGCCGCGGCATACGCGGTGGCGAGGCGGGCGGACGACTCGTCGTAGTCGGCCCACGAAATGTCGCGATCTCCGTACGAAATCGCCACGGCCTGCGGCATCGAGTCGGCATGTGCCTCGAAGATGTCGGCGAACGTCAACACGGTTTTCCCCCTGGTAGCCCTTGTTTCCCCTGAGTGCCGAGCGTAGTTCGGTGCTGGACGAAAGTGATCACCGAGTCAATAATGAAGACATGACGGCTCTCGACCCTCGCCCGGCCCGGTCCCCCGGTATCACCTATCAGGATCTCCTCGATACCGACACCCACCCGGTGCCCGAGGTCCTGCGTCTCGAATCTCCTCGCTTCCTCGGAGATCACGACGTCCCCATCGATCGGTACATCTCCCGCGAATGGCACGAGATGGAACGTGAGCGTCTGTGGATGCGCGTGTGGCAGTTCGCCTGCCGAGAGGAGCAGATCCCCGATGCCGGCGATCACATCGTGTACGAGATCGCCAATCTCTCGTTCATCGTCATGCGCCAGCCCGACGGCGGCATCAAAGCATTCCCGAATGCGTGTTTGCATCGCGGTCGACGTCTGAAGGACTACGACGGCCACTGCTCCGAGATCCGTTGCCCCTTCCACGGATTCGCCTGGGCGCTCGACGGCCAGCTCGCCGACGTTCCGGCGGGTTGGGATTTCCCGCACGTGGACGAGCGTCGACACGAGGACTTCATGCTGCCCGAGTGTCAGGTCGGCACATGGGCCGGATTCGTCTTCATCAATCCCGACCCCGACTGCGAACCGTTCGCCGACTTCATCAGTGGGCTCGACGAGCAATTCGAGGTCTGGAACCTCGCCGATCGCTACATCGAGGCACACGTCACCAAGATCATCGGAGCGAACTGGAAGATCGCGCAGGAGGCGTTCTGCGAGGCCTACCACGTGAACGCCACGCACCCGCAGATCCTCTATTACCTCGGGGACACCAACTCGCAGGTCGACATCTGGGACAACTTCTCGCGAGTCATCACTCCGGCCTGCACCCCGAGTCCGCTCCTCTGGTACGAGGTGTCGGAGGACGACATGATGAAGTCGATGCTCGACGTGCGCGTCGATCAGGAGAGTCCGATCTCCATTCCGGCCGGTGCGACCGCGCGAGCCATGGGCGCCGCCGGAGCCCGCGAACGTTGGCGGCCGGCGGCCGGCGACCTCGTCGACCGCATGAGTGATGCCGAGTTCATGGACTCGATCGACTACACGGTCTTTCCCAACTTCCACCCATGGGGCGCCTTCAACCGGATCGTCTACCGATTCCGACCGAATGGCGACGATCACCGCTCCTCGATCATGGAGGTCATGTTCCTCGCCCCGTTCAAGGGCGAACGTCCGGCGCCGGCCAAGCGACGCGATCTCACGATCGATCAGCCCTGGACCGATGCTCCGGAACTCGGCATGCTCGCCAAAGTCTTCGATCAAGACGTGTTCAACATGTCGAAGGTTCAGCTCGGCCTCGAGACGACTTTCAAGCCCGGCGTGACGCTCTCCAACTATCAGGAAGCAAAGGTCCGCTGGCTGCACCAGAAGTACGACGCTTGGATGAGCGGAGATCGGTGATGCACGGCATCGTCCACCCTTTCAGCAAGGCCCTCTATGAACAGGACGGCCACGGAAACATTCGCGTGTCGAAGGATGGCCAGTGGGGCATCTTTGGAACCGACGGCCACTACATCGAAGGCGACATCCGCGAGTGCGATCCCCAGTTGTGCGGGTGGGTCGGCGGTCCGCAGATCGCCAACCATCGCTTGGCGCAAGCTCCAATCGACCGGTGACCGTCTCCGTTCAGGTCGTCACCGGCGGCCATCCGTTCGAGGCCGAACCCTTCTTCGCCGTCTTCGACTCGATGAACGGAATCGAGTGGAGCAAGGCGACGACGCCGAGCGTCGGAACCGATGTCATCGTCTTCTACGACATGCCGGGACTCCGCTTCACCGGCGGCGATCCGCCCGTTGAGTTCCCCGAACCACCGATCGCCGTGATCGAAACTCTCGAGGACCTGCAGCGGCGCGGCACCGGTCTGGTCTTCATGCACCATGCCGTGGCGAGCTGGCCGGCCTGGGAGGGGTTCGCCGAACTCGTCGGGGGACGCTTCCACTACCAACCCGGAACTCTCCGTGGCACGGGCTATCCGGACTCCGGCTACGTCTTCGACGTGGAGCACACCGTGAGCATCATCGAGCCTGTTCATCCGATCTGTCGCGAACTTCCGTCGAACTTCCGGATCGTCGACGAGCTCTACTGCTTCCCGGTCTTCGAGGACTCGATCACACCGATCATGCGCACCGATTTCCCGGTCGACGACCCGACGAAATTCTTCTCGGCCGATCTCGCCATCAGGGGTCGACGCAATTCCAACGAGGGCTGGACCCATCCGCGAGGCAGTGATCTCGTCGGTTGGATCAAACCGGCGGGAAACTCTCCGCTCGTCTACCTTCAGTTCGGGGATGGCCCCGTCACCTATGCCGATCCGAACTTCCGTCGCGTGCTGACCAACGCCATCGAATGGGCTGCATCGCCCGCCGCGCGAGAGTGGGCTCGTTCGGCCTGATCAGGTCCAGGTGTCGAAGCGGATGAACTTCTCGGCCGGCACGCGCTTGGCAACTTTGAAGTCGGTTCCGATGGTGTAGGCCACGGGGAAAAGACCGGCCTGTGTGTACTGGTCGAACGGGATGCCCAGCAGTTCGGCGGCTTCTCGCTCGTTCGGCAGGTGAAGTGTGGTCCAGGCCGAACCGAGTCCGCGCTCGCGCAATGCGAGCATGAAACTCCAGACCGCCGGAAGCAGCGAACCCCACGAGGATGCCTGGACGAAAGCCGGCGTGCCGGTGTCGAGCCGACCAGCAATGAGCGGGATCATGAGAACCGGAACCTGATCGAGGATGTCAGCGAGGTACGTCGCCGAATCGAGGATTCGCTCGCCCTGGTCGTCGCGCTTGGGACGATTCGGATCATTGATGTACGGATAGAAGTTGGCGCGATACATGTCGGCCAGCGCCTTCTTCTTCACCGGATCCTCGACGAACAACCAACGCCAACCCTGCATGTTCGATCCAGTGGGTGCTTGATGAGCGATCTCCACACACTCCACCAGAACATCGCGTGGAACCGGTTTGGTGAGATCGAGACGCTTGCGAACCGATCGAGTCGTCGTGAGGACTTCGTCAGCCGAGAGTCCGAGGTTCTTGCCCACTTTTGTCTCCTGTTCGTCGTTCAGGGAAGTCTCCCCGATTCGTACCGGTCAATCCGCTTTCTTGGCTCGGTCGGCCATCCACTCCGCCGTTGCTCTGCCCATCTTGGCCCCGTCGTAACCGATTCGTTGCGTCGGAGTGACCTTCAGGATCACCCGTCTCGGGGAGTCGAGGAAATCGACGAACGCATCGCTCCGCGCATTTCGACCACCCATGATCGCGTCGGCGAGTTCGCGGTAGAACCAATCCTTGGTCTCGCGATCGTCGAGCAGCTCACAGGTCCCCTTCCAGGTGATCGCCTTGTTGCGCGGCAACGGAGAGCCAGTGGAGGTGACCACGACGCACACCCGCGGATCACGCCGAACCGCGGCGATGCGGGCCCGTTGCGACGACGCCGTCAGCCAGAAGCATCCGCGTCGCCAGACGTACGACATGATGACCCCGACCGGCCAACCCTCCTTGTTCGACCAGATGAACGTGCACTCGTTGTGGGCGAGGAGGAGCTCCTCTTCGACTTCGTCGTCGAGTCCGTAGACGGTGACGTCCTCGTAGTTCTCCGGATGCTCGGCCATGGACTTCTCCTTCTCAATTCTCGGGAACAGGGCGAGGTGTGAACTGCCCGGTGTTGGCGGTGATCCCGCCATCGACGGGGACGACCGCGCCCGTCACGAAACTCGCCTCCGACGACGCCAGAAAGACGATGACCGCGGCGACTTCGTCGGCGTTCCCCCAACGTTGCAGAGGGATCGCCCGACGCAACGACTCGTGAACTTCCGGAATCGCGCTCAGACCTTTGGTCATGCCGGTCTCGGTCGGACCCGGACAGACGACATTCACGTTGATGTCATCGGCTCCGAGGTCGAGTGCCGCACCGCGGGCCAGGTTGATCGCCGCGGCCTTGGCCGAGTTGTAGGGCCACATGTTCGGATCGGCGGCGATACCCGAAGTCGACGCCG
>JBEGQB010000013.1:0-16683 GCA_041181165.1 Actinomycetota bacterium | reverse complement strand
GCGAACGAGGGCGCTCCGGTCGGGATCAAGGTCAACTGCATCATGCCGATCGGTTACACGCGCTCGGCCGCGCTCAACCCGCACGAGGACACCCGTCGATGGATGGAGACCAACTTCCCGCCCGAACTCTGCAGCCCGACCGCGGCGTTCCTCGTGCACGACGACGTTCCGTGCTCGGGTGAGATCTTCACCACCGGAGCCGGACGCACCGCCCGCTTGGCGACCGTGGCGGTTCCGGGCTGGTCGGGTGGACCCGACGCCTCTATCGAGAACCTGCGAACGCATTGGTCGCAGGTCATGGCCATGGACGGCGCCCGAGTTCTCCTGACCAGCCGTGACGATCTGCCCCTCTACACGGGGCCGGCCGCCTGGCCGGGCTGAACCGGTCCGCTTGGGAGCCCGCCAGCCGGTTTCTGACAGACTGTCAGAAACCCCCTGAGCAGGGCTGGAGCACGATGCACATCGGAGATACCGAGCAAGAAACCGCATTCCGCGCCGAGGCGCGTCAGTGGCTCTCGGCTCACGCTTCACCCAAGGCGTCGAGTGGTGGCGAACTCGCCGAACACGATCTCGGCCATCACATCCAGAAGTGCCGCGATTGGCAGCGGGTGTTGTTCGACAACGGATGGGCAGGCATCACCTGGCCCAAGCAGTTCGGCGGACGCGGTGCGAGTCCGATCCAGGCCGCCATCTTCGCCGAGGAGATGGCGCAATTCGACGTCTCGACCGGCGCGTTCGCCGTGTCGATCGGCATGGTCGGTCCCACGCTCATCGCCCATGGCACCCCCGAACAACAGCAGCGCCATCTGCAACCGATCCTGCGCGGTGACGAGGTGTGGTGTCAGTTGTTCAGCGAGCCGGGTTCCGGCAGCGACCTCGCATCTCTCGGCACTCGCGCCGTTCGCGACGGAGACGACTGGATCATCAATGGCCAGAAGGTCTGGACCAGCTTCGGACAATTCGCCGACTACGCGATCCTGCTCGCACGTACGAACGTCGACGCACCCAAACACGCCGGGATCACGTACTTCATCCTCGACATGAAGACACCGGGCATCGAGGTCCGCCCCATCACGCAGATCACCGGCGTGCAGCACTTCAACGAAGTCTTCCTCACCGATGTGCGCATCCCGCACCACAACGTTCTCGGAGACGTCGACGGAGGTTGGCGCGTCGCCCAGACGACGTTGAGCAACGAGCGCAGCCACATCGGATCCGGCGGCGGATCATGGACCGTCGCCCAGCTGATCGACGTCGCCCGATCCAATGGGCTCCACAACGATCCACGGATCCGTCAGGGACTCGCTCAAGCGCACGCGCGAGCGGAAACTCTGCGTTTCCTCGGCTTGCGCATGCGGACCGCCATGAGCCAACTGCGCATGCCCGGCCCGGAAATGCTCACGTTGAAACTCGCCTTCGCCAATCACTGGCGCATCACGGCCGATCTCGCGGCCGAGATCGTCGGGGCCGGCGCGATGCTCTGGGGCTCCGACGCTCCGGAGCAGAACCAGTGGGGTCAACAACTGCTCAGCCAATTCGCCATTCGCATCGGCGGCGGAACCGACGAGATCCAGCGCAACATCATCGCCGAGCGTGGGCTCGGACTCCCCCGCGAACCACAGAACGACAAGGACCTCCCATGGCGTTCCCTCACCAAGTCCTGACCCAACGAAACGAGTGAGCATGTCGTCCGATACAGCCGCAGTCGTCGAGGATTCACCGGCCGAGAAGGCCGCCTTCTTCGCCGAGTTGCAAAAGTTCGTCGGCCTCGAAATCGGAGCGCCCACGCCGGCCCCCGACGAGGTCAACGCACCGATGATCCGCCACCTCGTCGAAACCGTCGGCGATCGCAATCCCGTCTACACGAATGCCGAGTTGGCCGCCGGCAGTGTTCACGGAGGGATCGTCGCGCCGCCGACGATGCTCCAGGCATGGGTGATGGTCGGCATCGAGGGCCCAAAGCGCGAAGGTGACGGCCCCTACGAGAAGATGAACGAACTTCTCTTCTCCAAGGGCTTCACCAGTGTGGTCGGCACCAACTCCGACCAGACCTATCACCGTTACCTCCGTCCCGGCGATCGCCTCACGATGCGAACGGTGATCGATTCGATCAGCGACGAGAAGACGACGGGCCTCGGAACCGGACACTTCGTCACCACGCGACAGGACTACTACGACGCCAAAGGCGAACTCGTCGGCTCGATGATGTTCCGGATCTTCCGATTCCGACCCAAAGCCAAGACTCCGACGGCCAAACCCAAACCGCCGCGCCCGCGTCCATCGACGACGCACGACAATCAATGGTGGTTCGATGCTCTGAAGGAAGGCCGGGTGCAGGCCCAACGTTGTGCCGCATGTGGCGAACTCCGCTTCCCCACCGGTCCCATGTGCGCGTCGTGTCATTCACTCTCGTGGAAGCCGGTCGACATGCCACTCGGCGGCACGATCCACAGTTACGTCGTGACCCACTACCCCCAGGTTCCGAGCTTCGAGTACCCGCTTCCGGTTCTGCTCGTCGACCTCGATCCCGATCCGCACGGCCGCCCGTCGGATCGTCCGGTTCGGCTCGTGGTGAACACGGTCGACAACGCCCTCGAGGGCGTCCGTGTGGGGGCGCGTGTTCGCATCGTGATCGAAAAGTGCGATGACGACCTGAGCCTTCCCTTCGCCGTCGTCGAGGAAGCCGCCACCAACAAGGGAGCCGCCACATGAACTTCGACCTCAACGAAGAGCAGGAAGTCATCAAAGATCTCGCCGAGCAGATCTTCGCCGGGCAGGTGACCGTCGAGCGCGTGAAACAGATCGAACGCTCGACCGGATTCGACCGCGACCTCTGGGCGCAACTCGCATCCAGCGGCATCCAGGCTCTGTGCGTGCCGGAGGAACAGGGAGGCAGCGGCTTCGGTGCCGTGGAGTTGAGCCTTGCGCTCATGGCCCAAGGCCGCCATGTGGCCCCCGTGCCGTTGTGGATGAGCGGAGTCGCTGCATTGGCCCTGGCCGACTTCGGTACGAGCGGGCAGCGAACCCTCCTCACCGGCATCGCCGATGGTTCACGAGTGGTCGGCCTCGCTCTCGCCGAGTTCGGGGCCAATGACGTGATGCGACCATCGGTCACCGGTGAGCGAAAGGGCAACGACGTCCGGATCGTCGGTACCAAACCCGCGGTTCCCTTCGGTCAGCACGCCGATGTCGTGTTGGTCCCGATCACTTTCGGTGACGGACCGGCCATCGCCATCGTGCCAATGGAAACGTCGGGCATCGTCGTCTCCGAAGTGACGACCACCAACCACGAACCACATGCGCATCTCGATTTCGACGTGACCCTCCCGATCACTGCCCTGCTCGGCCACGAAGCCAATGGCTCGTGCGCACACGACGGCCGCGAGATGCTCCGCTCGATCTTCGAGCATTCCGTGGTGGCTCTCGCCGCCCTGCAAGTCGGAGTGGCCGAGGGATCACTGGCGCTCACCGCCACTCACCTTTCCAATCGACGACAGTTCGGAAAGCCCCTGTCGACCTTCCAGGCGACCACTCAGCGGGCCGCCGACGGATACATCACCACCGAGGCCATGCGCGTCACTGCGCTCAATGCGGCCTGGCGACTTTCGGAGGGCTTCGATGCCCGCCGCGACGTCGCCGTGGCCGCCTATTGGGCGAGTGAAGGGGCTCAACAAGTCGTGACCGCCGCCCAACACCTCCACGGTGGTATCGGCGCCGACGTCGACTACCCGGTTCACCGTTACTTCCTGTGGGGCATCCAGTTGGCCAACGTTCTCGGTTCGACCAGTTCGCATCTCGCCCGCCTCGGCAACCTGATCGCAAGGACCTGACGATGTCGCTCACCGAACTTCCTCCGACTCGCTCCTATTCGAGTGTGAACGTCGGCGACGAGATTCCGCCGCTCGAGGTTCCACTGACCCGAACGCTGATCGTCGCCACCGCCATCGCCACTCGCGACTATCAAGTCGTGCATCACGATCCGACGGTGGCCGCCGAACGCGGTTCGAAGGACATCATCATGAACATCCTGACTTCCAACGCATTCGTGGGTCGTCTCGTCACCGACTGGGCCGGACCGAACTCGTTGCTACGCTCGGTGAAGGTCCGACTGGGTGCCCCCAACTATCCGGGGGACACCATGACCATGACCGGCGCGGTCACGGCCAAGGACGACGATTCACGAACGATCACCGTCGCCGTGAAGGGCTCGAACTCGCTCGGCGATCACGTGAACGCCACCGTGGAGGTCACCTTGTCATGAGCGTGAAGCGAATCGGCAACGACCTCGGCCGACGATCGGCGATCGTGGGCATCGGAGCGACCGAGTTCTCCAAGGACTCCGGTCGCAGCGAGATGAGCCTGGCCTGTGAGGCAGTCGCCGCTGCCATTGCCGATGCCGGGCTGCAGCCATCGGACATCGACGGAATGGTGACCTACTCGACCGACAACAATCCCGACGTCGAGATCGCGCGCCATGTGGGCATCGGCTCGCTTCGTCACTTCAGTCGCGTTCACTACGGCGGCGGCGCCGCCTGCGGAACGATCGTGATGGCGGCCATGGCCGTGGCCACCGGAGTCGCCGATGCCGTCGTGTGTTATCGGGCGTTCAACGAGCGCAGCGGACGACGTTTCGGGGCCGGTGTGCAGGACCTGCCGATGGCGGCCACCGCCGAACGCGCGCAGTTCTCCTGGACCACACCGTCTGGTCAACTCACACCCGCTTCGTGGGTCGCCATGGTCGCTCGTCGCTACATGCACCTGTACGGGGCCACGTCGGAGGACTTCGGACGCGTCGCCGTGGCCGGGCGCCGTCACGCGGCAACCAATCCCAAGGCTTGGTTCTACGAACAGCCGATCACACTCGAAGACCACCAGAATTCGCGCTGGATCGTGGATCCATTGCATCTCATGGACTGCTGCCAGGAGAGCGACGGCGGACAAGCACTCGTGGTCACCAGCGTCGAGCGCGCTCGCGATCTGCCCAACAAACCGGCGGTCGTCGTCGCCGCCGCCCAGGGTGCCGGAGCCGACCAATGGACCATGACGTCGTTCTATCGAGACGACATCGCCCAGTTGCCCGAAATGAAAGTCGTGGCCGATGAACTCTGGACATCCTCGGGGCTCACTCCCGCCGACATCCAAACGGCCGTTCTCTACGACCACTTCACCCCGTACGTCCTCATGCAACTCGAGGAGTTCGGCTTCTGCGGACGCGGCGAAGCCAAGGACTTCATCCGCGGCGGGGGGCTCGAGATCGGCGGGCGGCTACCCACCAACACGCATGGCGGCCAACTCGGCGAGGCGTACATCCACGGCATGAACGGCATCGCCGAAGGCGTCCGTCAGGTGCGGGGGACGAGCGTCAATCAGGTGGATAGTGTCGAGAACGTGCTCGTGACGGCCGGGACGGGTGTCCCGACGAGCGGATTGATCTTGGGGGTCGACCGATGAAATACGACTTGAGTTTCGACAAGCTCGATGTCATCTCCCACGAGTCCTACAAGGACGGGCCGCCGTACGAGTTGTACCGCCAACTGCGCGCCGAGGCCCCGGTCATCAAGTGCCGCGGCATGGAACCCATGTACACCGAGGAGTTCTGGGCGATCACCCGTTACGCCGACGTCGTCGAGGTGAGCCGCAAGTTCCAGACGTACTCGTCGGCCATGAAGGGCTCGCTCATGAACGAGCAGGCGACCGAGATCGACAACGATTCCGCACGACTCATGATCGACCTCGATCCCCCGAAGCACACCCGCCTCAAGACGCTCGTGAACCGCGGCTTCACCCCGAAGGCGATGCGGATGCTCGAGTCTCATTTCCGGGATGTCGCCGTACAACTCATCGAAGAAGCCCTCGAGCAAGGCGACGTCGAGTTCGTCGACAAGGTCTCGGCCGAACTCCCCCTCATTGCCATCGCCGAACTGGTGGGCATCCCCGTGGAGGACCGACGCAAGGTCTTCGATTGGTCGAACGCCATGATCGGCTCCAACGACCCCGAGTTCAGCGCGGATCCCGAAGCCGGTCAGATCGCCGCCACCGAGCTCTACATGTACTCGAATCAACTGGCTCTCGAGCGGCGCCAGAACCCCAGAGAAGACATCATCACCACGCTCATCAGCGAGCACGACGGTGACGTTCTCTCCGAACACGAATTCGACCTCTTCATGCTCCTTCTCGCAGTGGCCGGAAACGAAACCACCCGCAACGGAATCAGCCACGGTGTCGTCGCCATGGTCGAGAACCCCGATCAATGGCGCAAGATGCAGGCCGACCCGTCGCTCGTCCCGAGCGCGGTCGAGGAGATCCTTCGTTGGGCGACGCCGGTGAACTATTTCCGACGCGCCGCCACGTGCGACGTCGAATTGCACGGAGTCAGGATCAAAGAGGGCGATTCCGTCACGATGTTCTATCCGTCGGCCAACCGCGACGAAGCGGCTTTCAACAACCCGGACGTCTTCGACATCACCCGTACGCCGAATCAACACGTGACGTTCGGCGGCGGCGGGCCCCACTTCTGTTTGGGGGCCAATCTCGCCCGACTCGAGATGCGCATCCTGTTCGAGGAACTCTCCAAGCACACACAGGACATCGAGTTCACCGGTCCGGTGAAGAAACTGCGTTCGAGTTTCATCCACGGCATCAAGTCACTTCCGGTCCACCTCACCCGCCGCGGCTGATCGCTGCACCACCCGTCTCAAGGAGATCATCATGGGTAATCCCGTCATCGTCGAGGCCGGACGTTCGGCCATCGGCAAGCGCAACGGCTCGTTCGCCGATGTCCACGCCGCCACTCTGCTCGGTCGTGTTCAGGCTGGCGTGCTGGAGCGTTCCGGAATCGATCCGATCAGCCTCGGTCAGATCGTCGGTGGCTGTGTCACGCAAGCCGGTGAGCAGGCCAGCAACGTGTCGCGCACCGCATGGTTGAACCAGGGCCTTCCGTGGCAGGTCGCCGCCACCACGATCGACTGCCAATGCGGATCGAGCCAGCAGGCCAACCACATGATCCACAACATGATCGCCGCCGGCGTCATCGATGCCGGAATGGCCTGTGGAGTCGAGCACATGAGCAAGGTCTGGCTCGGCGCCAATGTGCCCCGGGTCGGTGAAGGCACCGACATCACGTTCCTCAACGGTTCGTCGCGTCCGGCCGACTTCGCGCTCGACATGCCCGACCAATTCGGCGCCGCCGAGCGCATCGCCGCCCGCCGCGGAATCACCCGCGCCGACGTCGACCACCTCGGACTCATTTCACAGCAGAAGGCACTGCGCGCCACCGAAGAGGGTCGGTTCGAACGGGAGATCATCCCGGTCGAGGTCACCGATGCCGCCGGCAACACCTCCGTCGTCACCCGCGACGGTGGTCTGCGCGAGACCACGGCCGAGAAACTCGCCGCTCTCAATCCCGTGCTTCCCGACGGCATCCACACGGCCGGCAACTCGAGTCAGATCAGCGATGGCGCCGCCGCCGTGCTCTGGATGGACGAGGCGCGAGCGCGGGCCGAAGGTCTTCGCCCACGAGCTCGAATCGTCGCCCAGTGTCTCGTCGGAGCCGAGCCCTACTACCACCTCGATGGTCCAGTACAGGCCACCGAGAAGGTGCTGAAGGATGCCGGCATGACCATGAAGGACATCGACATCGTCGAGATCAACGAAGCCTTCGCATCGGTGGTCCTTTCGTGGGCGCAGGTGCACGGCGTCAGCCGCGACGAACTCTCGACCAAGGTCAACGTGAACGGTGGAGCCATCGCCCTCGGTCACCCGGTCGGATCCACCGGCAGTCGACTCATCACCACGGCTCTGCACGAACTCGAACGCAGCGACAAGGAGTTCGCCCTCGTCACCATGTGCTGCGGTGGGGCCGTCTCCACCGGAACCATCATCCAGCGCATCTCCTGACATGCCGCGCGACGCGGCGTCGACGAGAACGGCCCTGATCTCCGCCGGACAGAAGTTGTTCGCCTGGGAAGGCGTGTACAGCACGCCATTGTCGAGAATCGTGAGTGTGGCCGGACAACGCAATTCGTCCGCGTTGCACTACCACTTCGCCGTCGAGGGACTCGACGCCCGTCACGGACTCTTGTTCGCGATCATCGATTCGCACAACACGGACATCGAGAGCGAACGTCGCCGCATGCTCGACTCGATCGAATCGCCGGCCGATGCGGTCGAGCTACGGCGCGTGATCGAGGCCTACGTTCGCCCTCAAGCGGCCCGACTCGAGACCGAGGAGGGTCGACAATTCCTCTCGATCGTGAGCCAGCTCGTGGATCTCTTCGATCGATGGGACGAAGATCCGAAGCGGACACCGGCGGAAGCGATGCGGTCGTTCCAACTCATCGAAGGAGCCATGTCCTCCGCGCTTCCACTCGCCTTGCGACGCGAGCGAATCGCGCGTTTCGTGGAGATGGTCTCGGAGTCCTTGGGGGCACGAGCCCGTCGACTTCAGAAGTCGGGTCGGGCGCGGGTCGACAACCGCGCCTATGTCGACAATCTGGTCGACATGGCCGTTGGGGCGCTCACAGCGCCGATGTCAGCGCGTTGAGCGGACGAGGCCGAGGCCGGCCGTGGCCACGAGTTCACGCTGGATCTCGTTGACTCCACCACCGAAGGTGTTGATCTGCGCCGCGCGCGCGGCCCGCTCGACTTCTCCGTGCAGCAGCGCTCCGGGCGAACCGTCTCGTAGATGCGACAACGGTCCGAGAATGCCCTGCAGGATTCGATAGACCTCGACGGCGCGTTCGGTGCCGAACACCTTCACACCCGATGCCTCGGCCGGTCCGAGCGTGTTGTCGGCCACGCTCTTGGCGAGCTTCCACGTCATGAGGCGAATGGCATCGAGCAGAGCCGCGCACTTGGCGAGATCGGCTTGCACCCAAGCCAGATCGATCATCTTCTCGCCGTTCGGACCGCCCGATGGCGTGACCCGACACCACGTGGTGACGTCGTCGCACAAGCGCTCGGTCAGACCCGACAGCGCCGCCAGACCCACCCGTTCGTGATTCAGCTGCATCGTGATGAGCTTCCAGCCACCGTTGATCTCTCCGATCACGTTGCCCTTGGGCACGCGAACATCGGTGTAGTAGGTGGCGGTGGTGACGACACCGCCGACGGTCACGATCGGCGTCCATTCGAAGCCGGGTGCGCTGGTGGGAACGATGATGATCGAAATGCCCTGATGCTTGGGCGCTTCCTGATCGGTGCGACATGCGAGCCACACGTAGTCGGCCTGATTGGCACCCGATGTGTAGACCTTGTTTCCGTTGATGACCCACTCGTCACCGTCGAGAACAGCCGTGGTGCGCAGGCTCGCGAGATCGGTACCCGCTTCGGGCTCCGTGTAACCGATGGCGAAGTTGATCTCGCCCTTCAGGATGCCGGTGAGGTACTGATCCTTCTGCTCCTGTGTTCCGTGCGCCATGATCGCTGGCCCCACGGTGTTGACCGTGACGAACGGGAACGGCGCGTGAGCACGCTGGATCTCGTCGAACATGATGAATTGATCGGTTGCCGGACGACCCTGACCGCCGTACTCGGTCGGCCACCCGAGTCCGAGCCAACCATCCGCGCCCATCTTGCGGACGAGATCACGAAAGATCGGTCGTCCCTCTCCGGATTCACCGAGTTCGGCACGAACCTCGGGAGTCAGGAGGGCCGCGAAGTACTCGCGGAGTTCCTTGCGCAACGCCTGCTGGTCTGGTGTCTCAGCCAAGTACATGAGCGAACCCTACTGTCCGTCGACCCGAGCAGGTAGAAACGAGCCGTGCAGATGTTGATGCCCGAAGTGCGCGAGATCACCGTGGCCGAGGCCTATGACTCCGGTCACCGTCGGCGTCAGGGTGACCGACCGTGGATCGTGCTCTCGATGATCTCCACCGCCGACGGAGCCGTGGCCCTCGAAGGTTCGTCGGCACTCCTCGGCGGCCCCACCGATCGCGACGTCTTTCTCCACCTGCATCGATCCGGGGATTCGGTGCTGGTCGGAGCCGAGACCGTACGCGCCGATGTCTATTCCCCTCTGCCGACTCGGCAGGAACTCGTCATCGTCTCGGCCAGTGGCGACCTCGGTCGTAACGCCGACGTGTTGCTCGCCGCCGACAACACCAGGATCGTGAGCGGTGACGTTCGCGACATCGTGGTGACCCTGCCCGGAGACGTTTGCATCCTCGAAGGCGGACCGACGTTGAACGGTCAGATGCTCGCCGCCGATCTCGTGGACGAAGTGTGCCTGACCATCGCACCTCGATTCATCGCCGGCCGCAGCTACCGAGTCGCCGAGGGGCCCTGGGCCGTGCGCGAGATGTGGCATGTCGCCCACGTATGCGAAGACGATGGCTACTTGTTCGTTCGCTACCTACGAAGCACCGAACTTGGCCAGTGACGCCACCGGCGGACGCACCATCAGATTCAGTTCGACGTCGTCGCCACTCTTTCGTTTCAGGACCGGCACGGCCGACGCGAACCCGGGAGCATCGGGCAAGCGGGCCAGGAGCGTCGCCGCGACCTCGGCGGCCTGGATGGCCAGCGTTTCCAACTTGTGATGACGATGGAGTCGGGTTCCCAAGTCGACTTCACCCAGACTTTCGGCACCGAATCGCGAATACATGTCGATGAGAAGGCCGATCTCCACGCCCCAGCCGGTGGCGAAGGGAATCTCTTCCAACATCGAACGCCGTCCCGCGTATTCACCGGCGAGTGGTTGCTGGAGTTCGGCGATCTCGGGAAAGAAGAGCGACAACAGGGGTCGAGCGACGAGTTCGGTCGTACGTCCGCCGCCGCCGAGATGTGAAGGGCGCTCGTAACTGGCCTTCACCAGACCGAGTTCGTCATCGACGAGGAGCGGCATCACGAGACGAACGATCCAGTCGGGCGTGAAGCTCGTGATGTCACCGTCGCACCACACGACGATGTCTCCGGAACTCGCCACCAGGCTGGACCACAGCGCGTTTCCCTTGCCGCGTGCGGAACCGTGAAAGAAATGCACGTAGTCGACCGGTACCACGGTGGCACCGGCTTCGGCGGCGAGTTCGCCGGTGCCGTCGGTCGAACCGTCGTCGAGGACGATGAGTTCGTCCACGAGAGAACCGACGAGCGAGTGGTCGATCATGCGAACGAGATCGCCGATGGTCGAGGCTTCGTTGCGACATGGCAGACACACGGACACTTTCGCGTCGCCTTTGGCGGCCACTGCAGTGGCGAGGTTCCAGCCGCTCGGATCGAAGGTCTTGATTCCCATCGGGCTGTCTCCTTTCACTCGTAGCCTGATCCCATGTTCCTGTACGGGGTCGTGAACGCCTCTCCCGATTCGCTCAACACAGATTCAATAGCGACCACACCGGATGCGGCTACTCGGCGGGGTGAATACCTTCTGAACAACGGCTGCCAGGGAATCGACCTCGGGGGTCAGGGGTCCACCGACAACGCCACCGTGATCCCCTGGACGGACGAATGGGCTCGCCTGGCCGACATCGTGAAGGCGTTGGCCGCCTTCGGTGTGCCACTCAGCATCGACTCGTGGAAGCCCGAAGTCACCCGACTGGCGCTGCAGAGCGGAGCGACCGTCATCAACGCCGCTGACGGGATGCAGACCGAGGAGATGTGGCGGGTGGCCGCCGATTTCTCGGTGCCGATCGTTCTACCCTTTCTCTCCGGACCCAACCCCCGCCAGATGGAACTCGTACGCGCCGATCCGATCGGAGTGATGATCGAGTTCTTCGAAGAACAACTGCGAATCGCCGATCGTTTCGGACTCCGTGCGAACTGCATCCTCGATCCGGGGACGGGTTTCGCACCTTCCAACTGGCCATGGGAGGAGCGGTACCTCTATCAGAAGCACGTGTACTCGAATCTCGTCGAACTCCGCCGCTTCGGACTGCCCCTCTACATCGCGTTGCCCTGGAAGGAAACCGCCCAACACGACGAGCTCCTCGAAATCGTGCTCGCACAACGACCCGAATACGGACGGGCCCACTACCCCGCCAAGATCCGCCGGGTGGAGGCCGCGCTCGGACTCGACTAGAGCGATGCGAGTGGGCCGCGTGGATGCACCGCGTCCGGCGGCAGCGACACCTGCCATCCGGTCGGACATCGATCGGGCGCGACCTCACTGAGCGGAGCCAGGACGAAACGCCGCTCGGCGTACCGCGGGTGCGGAATCGTGAGGTGATCGTCGGTGATCGTCACGTCGTCGTAGAAGACGATGTCGAGATCGAGTGTTCGCGGACCCCAATGAACGAGTCGCTCCCGACCGGCATCGGCCTCGATGCGATTCAGCCATCGCAACAACGCATAGGGATCGAGGTCGGTCTCGATGACGACCACCATGTTCAGATACGCCCCTTGATCATCGGGGCCACCGACCGGGTCGGTCTCGAACACCTGCGACTGAGCGACGATCGACTGCCCCAGTCGTGCGGTCGCGAACTTGAGGTGCGCGACTCGATCTCCGAGATTGCTACCCAGGGCCACGACGGCGCGATGTGAACCCTTCGAAACCTTTGGGTGATTCTCCCGGCGCAACCGAACAGCGGTCGAACCGATCTCTTCGGGGATGGGCGGCTGAAGCTTGGTGACCCGGAGATCGACGGCAAGAACACGTGGAAACTCGAGCACGACCTGGGTCATGTGCTCGGCGAGCCGTTCGAGGAGTTGGTACTGCGTCGAGCGCGCGAGATTCGCCAGAGCAATCGCCACTTCTCCGTAATGCACCGTCGCCGCGAGGTCGTCGGTGCGGCCAGCTTCCGTGAGATCGATCTCGATGTCGGCATCGATCCGAATCGGCTGCGGGCTGACTCGCTCATGATCGAGCACGCCGATGATGCAGGTGACGCGCAACGCGTCGATGTACACGTGATCGATCGTTGGCTCTTGCACGGGCGCCCACGGTACCGTTGGGTCATGCCCAGCGTCACCTCGACTTCCTACGATCCCGAGCGTGTGATCGCCGATCTGCGCTCCCTCGCCGAGCGAACCGGTGGGCCGGCCGGTTCTCGTCGACTCTGCTGGACACCCGAATGGGTCGAAGCTCGAAATCTCCTGCGCGAACATCTGACCTCTCTTCCGGTCGACGTCGAGGTCGACGAAGCCGGAAACTTGTGGGCCTACCTGCGCGGCAAGAGCCCCGATCTCCTGGTCGTCGGCAGCCATCTCGACAGCGTGCCCAAGGGTGGCTGGCTCGATGGTGCGCTCGGGGTCATGGCCGGCCTCGAATTGCTCCGCTCGTTGGCCGCCGACGGAGAACCGCCGGTCAGCGTCGCGCTCGTCGATTGGGCCGACGAAGAAGGCGCCCGCTTCAGCCGATCACTCTTCGGTTCGGCCGCCGTTGTCGGCACGGTCGATGTGGAGATCCTGCGCGGACTTTCCGACAAGGAAGGCAACCGACTCGTCGACGTGTTGCCGCAACACGGAGTTCACATCGACGAACTCGATGGCGCGCGCACCCGACTCGAGAACGTCAAGGCCTACGTGGAGGTCCACATCGAACAGGGCCCGATTCTGGAATCGATGGGTCGGGGCATTTGCACGGTGACCGGAACCAAGGGCATCGAGCGCGAGCGCCTGATCTTTCGTGGTCAGGCCGCCCATGCCGGAACGATGCCGATGCCCATGCGTCGTGACAGCTTCCGTGCTGCATCGAGATTCGCGCTGGCGGCTGCCGAAATCGGCGATCGCCACGATGGCGTCACCACGGTCGGAGCCGTGGCCTGCAAGCCGGGGGTGGTCACAGCCGTGGCCGGTGAAACCACCATCACCCTCGACATGCGCCACATCGACGCCAGCGAATTGGCGGCCATGCTCGCCGAGTGTCGTGCCGCGGCCGACGAAGCCGCGGCCGCCGAGGGTTGCACCGTCGAATGGGAGCACATCTTCCGCATTCCGCCCATGCCCTTCCATCCCCGCCTGCTCGATGCGGCGCGCGAAAGCGTTCGCGAGGTCGAGGGTCACGATGTGGAGCTCCCGAGCGGAGCCTTGCATGATGCGAGCGAAATGGCACGCTGCGTACCGACGGTGATGATCTTCTCCTCGTCGACCAATGGTCTGAGTCACACCGCGGAGGAGGACACTCCTCACGACCACCTCGTGATGGCGGCCGACGCCTTCAACCGCACGTGCCGACGGGCGATCGATCTGATCGGCGCCGGCGAGATCTCCTAAGCGTTTCGCTTGGCCTGCAACAACGCCGTGACGGCCTTTCCGTCGGCCTTGCCCTTGCTCGCCTTCATGATCGCGCCGACCAGAGCCCCCATTGCCTTCTCTTCACCGGCGCAATATTTCGCCCAGGCATCGGCCTGAGCGGCGATCACTTCGTCGACCATCGACTCGAGGGCCGAGGTGTCCATGGCCTCGAAACCCTTCGATTGCGCGATCTGCGCGGCGTCACCGCCGCCATTGGCGACGATCTCGGCCAGGATTTGCTTGGCCTGAGTCGAGGTGAGTTTGCCCGTCGCCTCCATCACGATCATGGCCGCGAGGTCGGCGGCCGGGATTCTGGGCGATGCACCTTGTTCGGCGTAGGCCTCCTTCACATGAACGAGGGCACGGGACGCCTCCGCTCCGTGCGACGCCACCGCCAAGACGTAGTCGTCCTGACCACGCTCGACCACGACCATGATCGCTTCACCGTCGGCTGGCGCACTCGTGGCCTCCGAGAGACGCACTCGCCGCTCACGCGGCAACATCGGTAGCGCCGCCCTGACCCGATCGATCCATTCCCGCTCGGGAGCGAGCGGAACCAAGTCGGGCTCGAGGAAATAGCGGTAATCGTCGGCGTCTTCCTTGGTGCGAAGAGTGTGCGTGCGGCCGTCGTTCTCGTCCCAGTGACGCGTCTCCTGTCGGACGCGTTCGCCGGACTCGATGAGAGCGATCTGTCGGCGCGCTTCGTATTCGATGGCTCGACCCAGCGAGCGAACCGAGTTGACGTTCTTGATTTCGCACCGAGTGCCGAGTGGCTGACCGGGTTTGCGCACGCTGACGTTGGCGTCGCAGCGCATCGATCCCTCTTCCATCTTGGCATCGGACGCGCCGACGGCCACCAAGATCTGCCGCAACTCGGTCACGTACTGACGAGCTTCCTCGGGACTGGCGATGTCGGGACGTCCGACGATCTCCACGAGTGGAACACCGGCGCGGTTGAAGTCGATGAGCGAGTAATCGCTGCCGTGAATTCGCCCACCGGTTCCACCGATGTGGGTGCTCTTGCCGGTGTCCTCCTCGAGGTGGGCGCGCTCGACTCCGATGCGCTTGCCGCCCGGAAGTTCGAGCCAACCGTCGATGTTCAGCGGTTGGTCGTACTGCGAGATCTGGTACGCCTTGGGCATGTCGGGATAGAAGTAGTTCTTGCGGTGGAAGGTGCACGGCTGCACGGTGCAGTTGAGGGCCAGACCGATGCGCATGGCGAGTTCCACGGCCTGACGATTGAGCACCGGAAGCGCTCCCGGTAGACCGAGCGTGACCGGATCGATGTGCGTGTTCGGCTCGTCGCCGAAACGATTGGCACTGGCCGAGAACAACTTCGTGGCCGTGGCGAGTTCCACGTGCACTTCGAGTCCGACGACCAATTCGTAGTCGTCGATCATGTACTTCTCATCGCTCACTTCGCACCAGCTTTGGCGGATCGCTCGAGTTGAGCGGCGACTCGGAACATGACCGGTTCACCGAGTGTCGGGGCGAGCACCTGAACCCCGACCGGAAGCCCGCCGGCTCCGGTGCCGAAGGGAACGCTCATCGCCGGATGCCCGGCGAGATTCGTCGGAATCGTGAACACGTCGCACAGATACATCGACAACGGATCGTCGACCTTGGCTCCCACCGGGAAGGCGACGATCGGCGACGTCGGCGTGAGCAGTACATCGGCTTGCTGGTAGGCCCGAGCGAAGTCGTCCGAGATGAGTCGGCGCACCTTCAGAGCCTTGCCGTAGTACGCGTCGTAATAACCGGCCGACAGCGCGTAGGTGCCGAGCATGATGCGCCGTTTGACCTCGTCTCCGAAACCGGCGGCACGTGTGGCGCCGTACATCGCATTGGTGTCGGCGGCATCGACGCGCAATCCGTAGCGGACGCCGTCGTATCGCGCGAGGTTGCTACTCGCCTCGGCCGGAGCGATGAGGTAATACGCCGTGAGGCCGTATTTCATCGACGGCAATTCCACATCGACGATCTGGGCGCCGGCGGCGGCCAACGCGTCGAAGGCTTCGGCCAGACGGGCTTCGACCTCCGGATCGCTTCCGCCGGGAAGATCGGTGATCCGACCGACACGCAAACCCTTCACGTCCTGATCGAGCGACGACTGCAGCGCGAGTGCCGGTTGTGGGATCGATGTGCTGTCGAGTGGATCGTGTCCGCTCATGACTTCGAGCAGGATCGCCGAGTCGCGTACGTCGGTCGTGAACGGACCGATTTGGTCGAGACTGCTCGCAAAGGCCACGAGTCCGTAGCGACTCACCGTGCCGTAGGTGGGTTTGACCCCGACCACACCACAGAGCGCAGCCGGCTGACGGATCGAACCACCGGTGTCGCTGCCCAGACTGGCGGCGGCGAATTCGGCCGCCACCGCGGCCGCGCTACCGCCACTCGAACCACCGGCGACTCGCGTGGTGTCGTGCGGGTTGTAGGTCACGCCGAAGGCCGAGTTCTCGGTGCTGGAGCCCATGGCGAACTCGTCGAGATTCGTCTTGCCGACGAAAACGG
>JBEGQB010000012.1:0-16731 GCA_041181165.1 Actinomycetota bacterium | reverse complement strand
TGGGTGACCGGTGGTGAGCTCACCGTGGCGATGTTCTTCACGCTGTCGGGGTTCCTCATCACTCGACTTCTGGTCCACGAGTGGTCCACCAGTGAAACCTTGGCGCTACGTACCTTCTACGAACGAAGAGTACGCCGACTCTTTCCGACTTCGTTCATCGTTCTGTCGGCGGTCGTCGTGGTGTGGACACTCTTCCCAGGTTCGGGACGTCGCCTCGCCTCGGGGGAGTGGTTCTCCGGCTTGTTCTACTTCGAGAACTTCTACTTGCAGGCCGCCGGCAAGGACTACGGCAATCTCTTCGGTCTCGGGAATCCGGTGCAGCACCTGTGGAGTCTGTCGCTCGAGGAGCAGGTGTACATCGTGTTCCCTTTGTTGTGTCTCCTCTTTCTGAAGGGACGACGCAGCACATCGGCAGCATGGCGGTTGTTCTCGGTGCTGTCGGCACTCACTGCGGTCGGTCTCGTGCTCGGCGTCGTCTACAAGACCCACTCGCCGGTGTGGGGCGCGATCCCCGGCACCGACATCGCATGTCGTGGATCGTCGTGTTCGTACTACGCATTGGAAGTTCGGTCGGCCGAATTCTTTCTCGGCGCGGCTTTTGCGGTGCTGTGGGCGGTGTGGCGACAGGTGCCGCGGATCCTCGAATTCCTGCGACGCCCGATCATGCGCCGACTCTCATGGTTGCTGTTGGCGGTCGAGTTCTGGATGTGGTGGGAGGTCGGACTCCGCAACGACTGGCGTGACGTCTGGTTCCCCTGGGGTGTTCTCGTGCACGGACTGCTGACCCTCGTGCTCATTGCCTACGCGACGGCCGGTGCGGGCATGAATCGGTTCCTGTCGTGGCGTCCGCTGATCCTCATGGGTCAGACCACCTACACCGTGTATCTCGTCCATTGGCCGTTGTTCATGCTCATCGAGTCGTGGAGGCTCGATCCCGATCTGCCCCACATTCGCATCCCCGGAACGTCGTGGGTGACGGTGGACAACTTCTGGATGTTCTGGTTCAAGATCGCCTTCACGTACGCGATCGTGATTCTCATCTATCGATTCATCGAGGATCCGGTTCGTCGTCGGACTCGGTGGAAGGGGAGATCCATCTACGCGTGGTTGGGGGCGATCGCGCTCGTGGGCATCGTCACCACCGTCGTCGGAGCTGATCGACGTTCGTCGGCCGACGACGTGATGAGCGTTCTCGACCAGGACGCGCTCGAGATGCAAGAGCGCGCCGTCGCCGAACTTCCGGTGCTTCCCGATGACGCGCCGACTCGGGCCACCGCCGATCCCGATCTGCCGGCCCGCATTCTTTTCGTCGGGGATTCGCAGAGTTGGGTTCTGGCATCGGGTCTCGACGACTGGGAGGCGGCCAACGGGGTCTTCCTCGTTCCGAGCCCGGGTGTGGGTTGTGGGATCGGTCGCAACACGCCGATCGAATACCTCGGGGTCGAGCAGGATGCTCGCCCTGGTTGCGCCGAATGGCGCGATGCGCTGCCGGCCATCGTCGCCAAGTTGCGCCCGAACCTCGTCGTGATCGTGGGTGGAACCGCCGATCTCTCGAACCGCCGCCTGCCCGGACGAAGTGAGTGGTCGCACATCGGCGAACCGGAATACGACGACTGGTTGACGGTCGAGATGAACGATTTCGTGGACGTGGTCTCCGAAGGAGGAGCACGAATCCTCTGGTTCACGAGTCCCGACGTCGATCCTCCCTACATCGTCGGTGAGACGGGCGAGCCGCCATTCGTCGAAGCGGATCCGCAGCGAACCGAGCGCTACAACGAACTGATCACCGAGCTCGCGGAGCGCGATACGCGAGTCGTGGCGGCCGACTTCGCGGCGGCCGTGCGCGCCCATCCCGGCGGACAGTTCGAGTCGAAGATGCGTCCTGATGGTGCCCACATCGATCTGAAGCAGGCACCAGAACTCGTCGACTGGATCGATGCTGCGATCAAGGACGCATACCGTGACTGATCCGCGACGACGCTTCTTTGCACAACTCGACTCGTGGTCGGCTCTCGCCGCTTGTGCGTGGATTGGGGCCTACCTCATCGTGGCCGTGACCGGGCAGCAGTTCGACACCGCGTATCTCGGTTTCGGATGGCAACTCATCCCGTGGGACATCCTCGCCAACGATCCATTGCGCAGTGTTTGGTACCTGCACGTTCAACCGCCCGGTTGGAACCTTCTGCTCGGGGGACTGGCCAAGATTTCGCCCTTCACCGACGCCATCACTCTGCAGGTCCTGATGGCCGCGTTCGGTGCCGCGGTCGCCTACATGGCGTGTCGCCTCGGCCGTCGCCTCGGCCTCTCACCGCGTGCCGCGTTGGTGATCGCGCTCCTTGCGACGCTCCATCCCGAAGTTCTGAAAGGCGCGTTCGAGCCCAATTACGAACTGGGAGTAGCTGCTCTGGTCCTCGCGTTCCTGCTGGCGGTGGCGCGCCTGGCCGACGGGCGACCGATCAGGCGGGCGTTGATGTGGGTGTCGGTTGCGCTCACCGCACTCGTGATGACGAGGAGCCTCTATCACCCGCTGTTCCTCTTGGTCGTCGTTGCGTCGGTTGCCTTTGCGTATCGCAAACGCATCGATCGTCGGACGATGGCGGCGGTTCTGGCGATCCCTCTCGTGGTCGTGGGTGGATGGATGGCGAAGAACGAAGTGCTCTTCGGAACGCCGACGCTTTCGAGTTGGTTCGGTATGAATCTTCAGCGAGCGGTCATTCCGGTCCTTCCCCTCGACGAACTCGAGGCGATGCACGAGAAGGGTGAAGTGTCCGACATCGCCATGATCGGACCGTTCGGCAACTACGGGTTGTACGAGCCGGTCGTCGAACCGTGCGCTCCGAAGCACTCGCATCGCTCACTGGTCGAGCCGATGCGAACCACGGATCCGTACAGCCCGAACTTCAATTACGAGTGCTTCCTTCCGGTTTTCGAGCAAGCGGGCTCTGATGCCTGGGCGGTGATCAAGGCCCATCCCGGAACTTGGTGGAAGGGGCGAATGTGGTCGTTGCGGACGACGGTGGCGGTCTCGAACATGCCCTCGGAATCGGATTCGTTCGTGATGCGCGGGCTCGACGATCTGTACTCGGTCGCTCGCGTCGACTACCGAGGAGTTCTTTCCACCGAGGGTTGGGGAACGCCCATCTACGGACGCCTCGAGGCATCCACTGACTTCGGTCTCACACTCGTCGCGATCTATCTGCTCGCCATCGGACTCGGTGTCCACTCGGTCGTGCGATGGCTGCGACGACGCGCGATCGAACCCCGTGAACTCCTGAGGCTGCTCGTCGCGTTCACCGTGCTCTTCACGGTCGTCGTCGGCGCGGTGGCCGAACTCGGGGAGCAGGCTCGCTTCCGAACCGTGACCGATCCGATTGCCACGGTCGTGGCCGTTGGCTGGCTATGGCAGGCACTCGGGCGCTGGCGCGCTCAGCGGCAGGCATCCGACGTCGGCCGGTAGACGATCGCACCGGGGAGATCCTCTTTGGTGAGCGAACCCTCCACCACGCCGAGATCGAGCAAGTCGTAATCGACACTCGAGAACGTCACTTCATCGCTCAGAACCACGACACCGTCGTTCTCGAGCAAGGCACACGGGAGTCGCCGATACAAGTCCTCGACATCGACGGTCTCACCGGTGAGTGCCTTGACGGAGGTGGGGGCGTAGACGGACGACAGTCCGGTGTCCCAGTGCACCGCATCGGCATCGTTCGAGACGGTGATGCGCGCACCCGATTCCGCGGCGACGTCGGAGAACGCCTTGCGACCGGAGTCGTCACTGAACCGCTCACCGATCGCCGCCGGATCGACGGCGACGAAGGTCCAGATCAGAACGACCACGACCATGGCCGGAGTCCATGCTTTCCCTCGAGGTCGACTCCAAAAAAGCGCAGCGAGTGTGAGAAGTCCGGCCGGGAGCATGAGTCGGTTGTCGGGAATGACCAGTGCATCAAATCCGAGGAGACCGGCAACCAGTCCGGCGCTGATGATGGCGGCCGCGCCGAGCGCGAGATGGGCGGTAGGTGTGAGGAAGGGCCGCCGACGGATCAGTTGAACGACGGCCAGTGAAAGGAGAGCGATCCAGGCGATCGCCACCAACCACGACCACCATTGCGGGCCTTCGGCGGTGAAGTAGGTGCGGCGCAGGTCTCCTTGTCGGTGATCGAACCAGCCACCGATCGAACGTACGAACACGTCGACATCCACTTTCTGGAGTCCGCGCCAACCGGCGTTGTGGCCCCCGCCGGCCAGTGACGACGCGGCGATGTTGGTCGCAGCTGGCGCGGCAAGTGCGATGGTCCAAACGATCGAGCGCCGCGCATCTCGAGTGCGGTGGTAACGCTCCCAACCCCCGAGGAGCGCGAGGGGAGCACCGATGAAGCGAAGGAGTGAGGCGGCAACGGTGAAGATCACCACCCAACGCCATCGGCCGCCGTCGCGATATCGAACGAGCGAGATCACCAATGCGAACACCGAAGCCGTGAAAATGGGCTCCGAGAGCGTTCCCTGAGTCACGAGTCGGGAGGTGGGCATGATCACCAACAAAACGGCGAAAGCGACGGCGGTGATCCTCGGGCCACTCGCACGACGATTGCGCCGGTCGTGATCGGAGATGTCCCCGATCACGAGACATGCGGCGAGCACGGCCAGCGACGAAATCACGACGAGTCCCATCGAGTGGCGAACGCCGATCAGGGCCCCGGGGATGCCGGCCAGAAGTGGGTAGCCGACGGGAAAGTCGACGAAGGGCAGACGCCCACCTCGTCCGAGGAACTCGACGACGTCGAAGTTGGAGAACGAAGGTGCCAACCGCGTCGTGAACGGATGTCCGTCGGCCACCGCCTGAGCACCGCTCCAATAGGTCACGGTGTCGAGGAGGTGGATGATGCCGGCCCGTAACTGGACAACGCCGACGATCGCCGCCCCCAGGCCCGCAACGAAGGCGGCCATCCAGTCGGACCGCGTGGGGCGGGTGCGGGCATCCACACGGTGAGTCTGTCAGGCGAGTGACCTGCCAACATGGACTCATGTCCGACACCGACCGCGTCAAGATCAACGTCTCCAACGGCATCGCCGATGTCCGCATGACACGCGCCGACAAGCGCAATGCACTCGACGGCCCGATGTTCAGTGCGCTCGCGCGGGCTGGTGAAGAACTCAAGTCGATGCGCAATGTTCGGGCGGTCGTTCTCTCCGGTGAGGGGTCCTCGTTCTGCGCCGGACTCGATTTCAGTTCGATGCAGCAGATGGCCGGCGGTGGCGGACCCTCCAACGGCGAGGGCAACCCCGGTCGCATGGAGAAAGGTCGTATCACCCATCTCGGTCAGCAAGTGGCGTGGGTGTGGCAGGAAATCCCGGTGCCGGTGATCGCCGCAGTGCACGGACACGCTCTCGGTGGCGGAATTCAGATCGCACTCGGGGCCGACATTCGGATCGTGCATCCCGACACCCAGATGTCGGTGCGCGAAGTTCACTGGGGACTCGTCCCCGACATGACCGGAACGCTCGTCCTCTCCCGGCTCGTACGACCCGATGTCGCGAAGGATCTCGTCTTCACGGCGCGTGTCTTTTCGGGTCGCGAAGCCTTCGAGCTCGGTCTGGCGACCCGACTGTCCGAGAACCCGCTGGCTGATGCGATGCAACTGGCCACCGAAATCGCCGGGCGAAGCCCCGATGCCGTACGAGGTGCGAAGTCCTTGCTCAACGGTCTGTACAACTCCGGAGCGACCGAGCAGTTCTCCGAAGAACGTCGGGTCATCGGTTCGCTGATCGGCCGACCGAACCAGGTCGAGGCCGTGATGTCGAACTTCGAAAAGCGCGTCGCCGCATTCTCGGACCCCACCTGAACCGGCGGACGGGCGTCACACGACCAAACATGGTTGGCTCGCCGAGTCGACCAGTTCTAGGATGAGAGAGCCGTTCGGGCCAGCGTCGTCCCGGGGGCCACAACCGACAGTCGTTGTCAGTGGACCCGAGAGAAGAGACATGAACCTGCCCTTGAACGCGTTCGGCCAACCCGAACCGCACGGTCTGTACGACCCAAGATTCGAACACGACGCCTGTGGCGTGTCGTTCGTTGCCGATATTCACGGCCGAGCCAGCCACGACATCGTGGTGCGCGGTCTGGGCGCGCTCTGCAATCTCGAACATCGGGGAGCCACCGGGGCCGAAGCCGACACCGGCGATGGAGCTGGTGTGCTGATCCAGGTTCCCGATCGCTTCTTGCGCGCCGTCGTCGACTTCGAATTGCCGGTTGCCGGCGCCTACGCGGTCGGTATGGCGTTCCTCCCCGCCGACGTCGTCGATGCCGAGAAGGCGATGTCGGCGATCGAGTCGATCATCGCCGATGAGGGTTTGGCCGTGGCTGGATGGCGAGCAGTGCCGGTCGATCCGTCGACTCTCGGTGTGAGCGCCCGTCGGGTGATGCCATCTTTCCGACAGCTCTTCATCTCCGATCCGGCCGGAGCGTCGGGAATCGATCTCGATCGCAAGGTGTTCGTGGCTCGCAAGCGCATCGAACACGAACTTCCAGCCGAACAGCGCACCTACTTCCCCTCGCTTTCGAGCCGAACGCTGATCTACAAGGGAATGTTCACCACTCCGCAACTCGGCGCGTTCTACCCGGACCTCGCCGACGAACGCGTGGAGAGCGCTCTGGCGCTCGTTCACAGCCGGTTCTCGACCAACACCTTCCCGTCGTGGCCTCTCGCACACCCGTATCGCTTCATCGCGCACAATGGCGAGATCAACACGGTGCAGGGAAACCGCAACTGGATGCGGACACGCGAGGCTCTTTTGAAGAGCGACCTCATCCCTGGGCTCGAGCGCGCCTTCCCGATCTGCACCGTGGGTGGAAGCGACTCGGCGAGCTTCGACGAAGTGCTCGAACTACTCCACCTCGGCGGACGGTCGCTCCCGCATGCGGTGCTGATGATGATCCCCGAAGCGTGGGAGAACCACGAGACGATGGACGCCGACAAGCGAGCCTTCTATCGATTCCACTCGTCCCTCATGGAGCCATGGGATGGGCCGGCAAGTGTGGCCTTCACCGACGGAACCGTGATCGGTGCGGTTCTCGACCGCAACGGACTTCGTCCGAGTCGCTTCTGGGTTCTCGACGACGGCGTCGTCGTGATGGCATCGGAGGTCGGGGTCGTCGAGATCGATCAGGCCAAGGTCGTGAAGAAGGGTCGACTACAGCCCGGTCGCATGTTCCTGATCGACACCGCGCAGGGACGCATCGTCGACGACGAAGAAATCAAGAACGAGCTGGCCACGGCGCGGCCGTACGGAGAGTGGTTGGCCAAGGGTCTCGTCGAGTTGTCGGATCTGCCCGAACGTGAGCACGTGGTCCACAGTCACCTGAGCGTTCTGCGTCGGCAGCAGGTGTTCGGCTACACGCACGAAGAACTCAAGATCATCCTCGCACCGATGGCCAAGTCGGGGATCGAGCCCATCGGTTCGATGGGAACCGATACCCCGATCGCGGTTCTGTCCGAGCGCCCACGCCTCTTGTTCGATTACTTCCAGCAATTGTTCGCTCAGGTGACGAACCCGCCGCTCGACGCGATTCGAGAGGAAGTCGTCACGAGTGTGGGCTCGACGATCGGCCCGGAGGGCAACTTGCTCGCACCCGGTCCCGAAAGTTGTCGCCAGCTCGTCCTTCCGTTTCCGGTGATCGACAACGACGAACTCGCACGCATCATCCATGCCGATGACGACGGAAAGTTCTCCGAACTCCACGCCCACGTGGTGTCGGGTCTCTACCGGGTGGCCGGCGGTGGAGGTGCTCTCAAGGAGGCGCTCGACAACATCCGTCGCGAGGTTTCCGAGCACATCGAACAGGGCGCTCGGGTCATCGTGCTGTCGGATCGCAACAGCGATGAGGTTCTCGCGCCGATCCCTTCATTGCTGTTGACCGCAGCCGTTCACCATCACCTGATCCGCGAGAAGAAGCGGACTCAGGTCGGTTTGGTCGTCGAGTGCGGCGACGCCCGCGAAGTTCATCACATGGCGTTGTTGATCGGCTTCGGAGCCGGGGCCGTGAACCCTTACCTCGCGTTCGAATCCATCGAGGACATGATTCGTGAGGACCTCAACGGTCTGGGTGGCGCCGATCCAGTGGCGGCGGTCAAGAAGTACATCAAGGCCTCCGGCAAGGGAGTGCTGAAGATCATGTCGAAGATGGGAGTGAGCACGGTGGCTTCGTACACCGGAGCGCAGATCTTCGAAGCGATCGGACTTGGTGGCGAACTCGTCGACGAATACTTCACCGGCACGGTGAGCCGACTGGGTGGTATCGGCCTCGACGAATTGGCCGGCGAAGTGGCCGCCCGCCACGCGACGGCGCATCCGAAGAACCCCGAGCACCGGGCCCACCGCAAGTTGGACCTCGGCGGCGAATACCAGTGGCGTCGCGAAGGTGAATTCCACCTCTTCAATCCCGAGACCGTCTATCGACTTCAGCACAGCACCCGTGCCAAGCGGTACGACATCTTCAAGCAGTACACCAAGGCGGTCGACGATCAGTCGCACACCTTGGCGACACTGCGTGGTCTGTTCTCGTTCAAGTCGGGACTACGGCCGCCGGTTCCGATCGACGAAGTCGAGCCGGTCTCCGAGATCGTCAAACGATTCTCGACCGGCGCGATGAGCTACGGCTCGATCTCGGCCGAGGCGCACGAGACCCTCGCCGTGGCCATGAACTCGATCGGCGGCAAGAGCAACACCGGCGAAGGCGGTGAGGATCCGGAACGCCTCTACGACCCCAGCCGGCGGTCGTCGATCAAGCAAGTGGCTTCCGGACGATTCGGTGTGACGAGTGAGTACCTCGTCAACGCCGATGACCTCCAGATCAAAATGGCTCAAGGTGCCAAGCCCGGAGAGGGCGGACAACTTCCCGGGCACAAGGTGTATCCGTGGGTGGCCAAGACGCGTCACTCGACGCCGGGTGTCGGACTCATCAGTCCTCCTCCTCATCACGACATCTATTCGATCGAGGATCTCAAGCAGTTGATCCACGACCTCAAGAACTCCAACCCGGCGGCGCGCGTGCACGTGAAACTCGTTGCCGAGGTCGGAGTGGGAACGGTGGCGGCCGGAGTGAGCAAGGCCAAGGCCGATGTCGTGCTCATCTCCGGTCACGATGGCGGGACCGGAGCGTCCCCCCTCACGTCACTGAAGCATGCCGGCGCGCCCTGGGAACTCGGTCTGGCCGAAACCCAGCAGACGCTTCTGCTGAATGGTCTTCGTGACCGCATCGTCGTCCAGGCCGACGGTCAGATGAAGACGGGTCGCGACGTCGTGATCGCCGCGTTGCTCGGAGCCGAGGAATTCGGATTCGCGACCGCGCCACTCGTGGTGAGTGGATGCATCATGATGCGGGTCTGCCACCTCGACACCTGTCCGGTCGGTGTGGCCACTCAGAATCCGGAACTCCGCAAGCGATTCAGTGGCAAGCCCGAATTCGTGGTCAACTTCTTCGAGTTCATCGCTCAAGAAGTCCGCGAGATCATGGCCGAACTCGGATTCCGTTCGATTCGCGAGATGGTCGGTCACAGTGATGTGATCGATACCCGTCGGGCCGTCGACCACTGGAAGGCCCGAGGTCTCGACGTCTCGCCGATCCTGGCTCCGGCCCAGAATCCCTATGCGCAGAGCCTGCACCAGTCGGTCGCCCAGGACCACGGTCTGCACGAGGCGCTCGACAACGAGCTGATCGCCAAGTCCCGGTCGGCGATCGAGAAGGGCGAGCGCGTCCGATTCGCGTCGGCGATCCGCAACGTCAACCGCACGGTTGGCACGATGCTCGGTCATGCAGTGACATCGCGTTGGAAGGGCGCCGGATTGCCGGACGACACCATCCAGATCGACTTCCGCGGCTCGGCTGGTCAGAGTTTCGGAGCCTTCGTTCCACGTGGCGTGACCATGCGACTCGAAGGAGATGCCAACGACTATCTCGGCAAGGGACTGTCCGGTGGTCGCCTCGTCGTGCGGCCCGATCGTGAGGCCAGGTTCGCGGCCGAGGACAACGTCATCGCCGGCAATGTGATCGGATACGGAGCAACCGGGGGCGAGATCTACCTGAGTGGTCTCGTCGGCGAACGTTTCTGTGTCCGCAACTCCGGCGCGACCGCAGTGGTCGAAGGCGTCGGTGATCACGGCTGCGAGTACATGACGGGAGGGCGGGTCGTGGTGCTCGGACCGACCGGACGCAATTTCGCGGCCGGTATGTCGGGCGGTATCGCCTACGTGTACGACCCCTTCGAAGTCTTCGCGGCCAAGGTCAACTACGAACTCGTCGATCTCGAGTCTCTCGAGGAGTCCGATCTGGACTTCATCCGAACGACCGTGACGGCCCACGTGGAAGAGACCGGTAGTGCCCTCGGCTCGCGGATCCTCGCCGCCTGGGAGGCCGAATCACCGCATTTCCGCAAGGTGATGCCGCGGGACTTCAAGCGGGTTCTCACGGTGATGGAGGAGTCGCGGACCAAGGGATTGTCCGAAGAGGAGACGTTGCGTCGCGTGATGGAGGTGTCGAATGGGTGAGACGACAGGATTCCTGAAGTGGCACCGCGAAGGTCCGTCGCGTCGCCCGGTTCCGGTTCGCCTTCGCGACTGGAAAGAGGTCTACGAACCCTTCGATGCCGAGGCACTCAACCGGCAGGCCGGTCGTTGCATGGATTGCGGTATTCCGTTCTGCAACAACGGATGCCCCCTCGGCAATCTCATTCCCGACTGGAACGATCTCGTCTACCGCGGGCATTGGCAGGACGCGATCGATCGCTTGCACGCGACCAACAACTTCCCCGAATTCACCGGTCGGCTGTGTCCGGCTCCGTGTGAATCCGCGTGCGTGCTGGGCATCAACGCCGATCCGGTATCGATCAAGCAGGTCGAAGTCGAGATCGTCGACCGGGCCTTCGCCGAAGGTTGGGTCACCCCGCAGATCCCGAGTGTCAAGACGGGCCGTCGGGTCGCCGTGGTGGGGTCCGGTCCAGCCGGACTGGCCGTCGCTCAGCAACTCACTCGCGCCGGTCACGACGTCGTCGTGTTGGAACGCGCCGATCGGATCGGCGGCCTTCTTCGTTACGGCATTCCCGAGTTCAAGATGGAGAAGCGCCATCTTGATCGCCGTCTGGCCCAGATGGAGGCCGAGGGAACCGAGTTCCGGACCAACGCCGTGGTCGGTCAGAACATCCACATCGACATCCTCACCGCAAGTTATGACGCGGTCGTGCTCGCGTGTGGCGCCACCGCGTGGCGGGATCTCACGGTTCCCGGACGCGAACTCGTCGGCATCCACCAAGCCATGGAGTATCTGCCGATGGCCAATCGAGTGCAAGAGGGCGACACGGAGTCGTCGCCGATCGACGTCGCCGGCAAGCACGTCGTGATCATCGGCGGTGGCGACACCGGTGCCGATTGTCTCGGGACCGCCCATCGCCAAGGCGCTGCTTCGGTCACCCAACTGGAAATCATGCCGCGGCCGCCCGAAGAGCGATCGAACGGCAACCCATGGCCGCAGTATTCGATGATCTACCGCGTCTCTTCGGCTCATGAAGAAGGTGGGGAGCGCGTTTACAGCGTGAACACCGAGCGCTTCGTGGACGATGGTCATGGACACGTGAAGGCACTCCTCGTGCACGAGGTCGAGATGCGCGACGGGAAGTTCGTGAAGGTCGAAGGTTCCGATCGCGAAATCCCGGCCGATTTCGTGTTCCTCGCCATGGGATTCGTGGGTCCGGAAAAGGGTGGCTGGCTCGACGAGTTGGGTGTCGAACTCGACGAACGGGGCAATGTGAAGCGCGGGGCCGACTACATGTCGAGCGTGCCGGGAGTGTTCGTCGCCGGCGACATGGGTCGCGGTCAGTCGCTCATCGTGTGGGCGATCGCCGAAGGACGCGCCTGCGCCGCTGGCGTCGATTCGTACCTGATGGGAGAGAGCACCCTGCCCTCGCCGGTGCGACCCACCGATCGCCCGCTCGTCTGACGGGTGACCCGTCCCCGACGAAGCTCTCAACTAGATTGTCCGCCGTGCGCCGACCCCTCGTGAATGCGATCGCCGCCATCGTCGGCACGACCGGACTCGTTTCGCTGACTGCGTGCGGGAGTGATCCGAGTGCGACCGCCACGACACTTCGCCCGCTGACCTCGACCAATTACGCAACCACCCCACCATCGGTGGTGACGACGGTCGATCCGGCCAACACCTTGCCACCACCTCTCACCTACACCGTCGCCGCTGGCGACTCGATGTACGGCATCGCGGCCAAGTTCGGGACCAAGGCCGAGGACATCGCCAGTTACAACAGTTGGGCCGATGGGATTCTTCACCCATTGGCCCCCGGTCAAGTGATCCTCATTCCTCCAACGGCCACCAACGTCTCGACATCGGTTCCCGGAATGCCGATCCCTGTGCAGACGACTGCCGCCGGCCCGAGCCCGGGACAGGGCAAGTACACCGTCGAACTCGGAGACTCGCTGTCCAAGATCGCCGACAAGTGGGGAGTCGAGGTTTCGGCTCTGCTCGCCGCCAACGGATGGGCCGACACCGGTGTCGTGATCTTGCCGGGTGACGAGATCAACATCCCGGCCCGAACAAAGAACTGATCGTCAGTCGCCGAGATTGGGCCAGCGTCGCTTCTGACGTCGCCGTTGTCCGGTCGAGCCGAGTGCGCGTCGCTCCGACAGGGCCCACTGCCTTCGCCAGCCGGTGTATTCGGGGCCGGTGAGTGCCGGACTTTCCTGGCGTCGGGCTCGCTGGCGAGCCGACCAGTAGTCGGTGAGCGATTCGTCGCCCAGTGCGGTGACGGCAGCCTCGATCCGGGCCGAGAAACGACGTGTGTTCTCACCCTCGCCGGCCATCATCGGCTGTCCGAAGACGACTTTGGTGGTGCCGGCTTTCGGACGCGTCATCCCTTTGCCGAAGATCGCGCCCGTGCCATCGATGAAGACCGGTACGACTGGCGCGCCGGTACGACTCGACAGGTACGCAGCGCCACCTTTGAACTCCTGCCCCCATCCGTCAGGGGAGCGTCCGCCTTCCGGGTAGATCACCAGACTCCAGCCGTCTTCCACGAGACGACGGATCATGTCGGACGACTTGCGTCCGGTGACCTCGCGATCGATCGGTATGGCGTTCAACGACAACGCCGCCATGACCGCCTTCCATCGCTTGTCGAAGAAGTAGTCGGCAGCTGCAGCGACGACGAGTCTCGATCGCCACGGCTCGGGCACGGCGATGGTCATGAGAGCAGTGTCGAGATGCGAATGATGGTTGGGGGTGAAGATCACCGGAGTGGTCTCGTCGAGTCGTTGAAGGTCCGACAATCGGTCGAGGCCGAAAACCGTGGGGCTGGCCAATCCGCGCACCATGAGTCGAACCGGACCGTTGACGAGACCGCGTCGCACGAGGCGCGCCGGCGCGCGCCGCGCCCATTCGGTGTCGTAATCGGCTCCGAGGGTCGGCTCGTCATCGGGAACGTCGACACCCCGCGGCACGGTGGGTGCGGTATAGGGGAAGCCCAAACGCTTGGCCCGTCGGACGGCGGGAGTGAGGGCGCGTTGGAACACGTCGCCTACTCGTCCGGCGGCCGCCAGACGGCTGGGTCTCCAGGGGGCGTCGTCGCGGGCCATCAGCGTTTCACGAGACGTCGGCCACCAGGAGCGGCGGTGTGTGCAGATGTGTGATGGTCGGGGTACGACCGACGACATCGCTCGCGATTTCGAGGGCGTCGTCCATGGTGCTCGCCGGGACGAAACCGAGTCGACGGACGGTCTTGGGATCTCCGCCGACGACGATCACCCGACTGCAGTGCTTCATGCCGTGGGTTCCCCAGTACCACATGTAGAACGGGTGCACGCCGTGATAGGCGTATCCGGTCCGGTAGAGGTGTTTGTACCACTCGTCCTCGGCGTACTGCTTCTCCCACTTCTGTGACATGACATGGGGGTCGGTGGTCTCGGCAAGGACCTGCTCGAAGAAGTCGATGTAGCTCGGATGATGAACGGGGTTGAACTCCGGCCGACACGGGTGAGTCATGATGATCACCCCTCCCTCACGCACCAGCGGCATTCCGCGGTACATGTTGAAGTAGTACCCCATGGCCATCACCTGTACGAGGATCGGGTTCAGAATCGAGTGCACGTTGTACGGGCTGATGTAGGGGATGCCCATCGTCAGAATGTCGGTCTGTCCCTTCACCTCGACGAGTTGCTGTCGGTAGACGTTCTCGGTGGTGATCCGATGGACCGCCTCGACCTCGCCGGCCTGGATGCTCGTCATCTGATGCGGAGCCTCGATCGAATGGAAGATGTTCCGTGCGATTCGAGAAGGTGTGCGATTGAGCGCTTTGGTGGTCGCCAGATACGTCATGCGGTCGCGTGGCGACCACTCCCACTCGCGCTTGGACAGAAAGCCGAAAGGCGAGGGGAAGGTGTCGGTGTTCAACGTCGTCTCGATCTGGAAGACCTTCACCCCGCTGTCGAGGAGAACCTTGCCCATGCGCCAGTTGCTCTTGTGCAGTTCGCTTCGATGTTGATCCATGAAACTGCGTGAATGCGTCATGGTCTCGGGATTGTGATGGTGACGCAGTGAGCGATACGAAGAAAGGCCGGTCGCAGTGCTCTTCCAGCCGCCATCCATGGCGACGAGGTTGATGTTCACGTACACCAAGAGGTCGCTCTCGGCCGCCCGCTTGTTGATCTCGACCTCTTCTCCATGAGGAGTCGTACCGAGAAATGCCAACTTGTCCGGATCCTCGGCGTCGTGTTGATAGAGGAATCCACGTGGTGCGAAAGCGTCGTACACCCGATCGCCGACCGCATGTCTGAGTTCTGCTTCGGTCATGCGTCGATGGAGGGCCAGGGCCGAGATGATGTGGACGTCGTCGACCCCGGCGTCGGCGGCGAGGTCGAGAACTGCCTCGATCACCCGCTGTCGGACGTCGGGACGTTGCATCTTGGGGAGTGGGAGGCTCACGTCATCGAACGCAATGGTGAGTTTCATGCCGGGGAACAAGAGTGCGGGAAGCGGATCCTGATCGATCGGATTGAGGAGCGCGTGACGAATGGCGCCATCGATGTCGGGGAGGGCCGGCAGCGGCTCGGGCGCATAGATCACTCGACTACGGCCGGCCGGCAACTTCTCGAGTGAGAAGTTCTCGCCGCGCCAGAACAGGATCGGGGGTGTCGAACGATCGACTTCGAGGACGAATCCGGGACGGGGCATCAGTTGGTCTCTTCTTTCGTGCGGGAAGTGCGGAGGTCGAAGGCGATCTTGATGGCGCCGCGCCGGCCGGCGACTGCGGCGTGGGCGATGGCGTTCTCGTAGTCCTCGAGGCGATACGTGGCCGACACGAGCCGCTCGAGACGTGCTGCGGCAACCGTCTCGAGAGCCAGTTGGAAGGTACGGACTCGAGAACCGTCGGGCATCGTCTCGGTGCCGTAGGTGTAGCAGCCGACGAGTTCGGTCTCTCGGTGCCAGAGACCGGTGAAATCGACACTGACTTCGGCCGGCATACCGAGAAGAACGACGCGTCCGCGTGGGCGAGTGAAGCGAAGACAGTCGGCGATGCTTTCGGAGGTTCCGACCGCGTCGATGGTCGCGTGAGCTCCACCCGTGAGGTGATCGCCGACCACATGGCAGCCGACTTCTCGGCGCACCGCCCGCGAAAGTTCATCAGCGGCCACCACCACATCGGCCCCGAGAGCGCGGGCCAGGGCTTGCTGGTGCGGATAACGCGCGCCCACGACGATGCGAACTGCCGGCAGATACCGACGAAGTCCCGCCACCGCGCACAGTCCCATCGTGCCGGCACCGAGTACGGCCACCACCGGAATTTCGTCGTTGCGGAGGGCACGATCGACGGCGGGCCAGGTGGCCAGTGCCGCATGAATTCCACCGGCGGCCGGCTCGACCATCACTGCTTGTTCATCCGACACCTGATCGGGAACCGAGTGCAACTGGCTCTCGTGTGCGATGAGTTCGGTCGACCAACCTCCACCGGTCGACTTGCAGAATCCGATCTGGATCCCGGGCTTCAAATGCCCGCCGACGAGATGCGCATAGTCGTCGCCGTCGCCGGGTGCCGCATCCGCGAAGGGAAGAGGAAGTCCCCGAGCTGCGTGACCGAGAACCGGTTCCACCACCACGCGACGTCCGTCGTCTGTGTCGGCGACGATCTCGTGACCCGGAACGAAAGGAAAGGAAACCCAATCCTCGAAGTAGGTGGATGCATGACCTTCGACGAGAGAGAGGTCGCTTCCGCAGATCCCGGTGAGGCGCGGACGAAGTCGATGCCACCCGGAGGCCGTCGGCAACGATGGCGCGTCGGAAGTGACCAGATCGAGGGGTCCGAGCCGAGCCGCACTCGCCGCGCTGATGGGGCTGATGAGACGAGCCATGGCGAACTTGGCTGGACGGCGAGAAATTCGTAGTGCGCGCATCAGCGACCCGTTCCGATCCGCCCGGCCCGACTCGAGAAGCGCTTCTGCTCGCGTTCGGACACCAAAGGACCAATGGGGAGCAGCCTCTTCGGAGCGCCGGGGGCCTTCTCCCAGTTCTCGACCAGCCAGCCGCGCTTGCGAGCGATGGCGGCCAAACGGGTTTCGGGATTGACCGCCACGGGAAATCCGACGGCTTCGAGGAGAGGGAGGTCGCTCGTCGAGTCGGCGTAGGCGACGCACTCTTCGAGACGGAATCCTTCGGCCGAGCAGTAATCGGCCAGAACC
>JBEGQB010000011.1:0-16877 GCA_041181165.1 Actinomycetota bacterium | reverse complement strand
CTGGAAGCCCGTCGTCGGACGCTTCAAGGACTACGTGGCCATGCCCAAGTTCAACCTCTACCAAAGTCTTCACACGACGGTCATCGGTCCCGGAGGCAAACCGCTCGAGATCCAGATTCGCACGCGCGAAATGCACCAACGAGCCGAATGGGGAGTGGCGGCGCACTGGGCTTACAAGGCTGGTCACGAGACTCCAGATGTCGATTGGCTGAATCGCATCATCGATTGGCAGAGCGACGTCGCCGATCCGGCGCAGTTCATGGAGAATTTGAAGACCGATCTCGACCAGGACGAAATCTTCGTCTTCACGCCCAAGGGTCGAGTCATTTCGCTTCCCCTCGAGTCCTGCCCGGTCGATTTCGCCTACTCCGTACATACAGAAATCGGAAATTCCTGCATCGGTGCACGAGTCAACGGTCGGCTCGTCCCGCTCAATCATCAGTTGCGATCCGGCGACACGTGTGAGATCTTCACCTCGAAGGTCGAATCGGCGCAGCCTTCTCGCGACTGGCTCGATTTCGTGGCGTCGCCCAAGGCCCGCAACAAGATCAAACAGTGGTTCTCGCGAGAGCGCCGTGAGGATCTCGTCGAATCGGGTCGCGACGAACTCACCCGCGAGCTACGAACCGAACGCCTCCCCGTGAATCGTGTCCTCGACGGGCCACTCACACAGGCCGAAGCCGAGGAGTCCGGCTTCGCCGACACCGACTCGCTGCTCGCCGCCATCGGTGAGGGGGCGATCAGCGCCCGAGTGACCGCTCAAAAGATCGCTCACCGGTACAAGTCTGTTGGTTCCGAAGAACGAATGACGATGTCGGTTCTGCGTCCGAACGAACTTCGACGTGGTGGCGCTCAGGTCGGTGTCCACGTCGAAGGATTCGACGACGTGCTCGTTCGCTTGTCCAAGTGCTGCACCCCGGTACCGGGAGATGAGATCATCGGTTTCATCACGCGCGGTCGGGGAGTGAGTGTTCATCGTTCCGATTGTGCGAATGCGGCGTCGCTCGCACAGGACCAATCCACCCGGCTCGTCGACGTCGAGTGGGACGGCTCATCGACCGGAACCTTGTTCCGGGCCGGTGTGGAGGTCGTGGCGCTCGACCGCACCAAGCTCCTCCGAGACGTGGCGAACGCCTTGTCCGAGCAACACGTGAACATCGTGGCCTGCTCGACGCATACGAGTGGCGACCGCATCGCCAAGATGCGCTTCGAATTCGAGTTGGCCGATCCGAACCATCTCGACAGCGTCATTCGGATGATCAAGCGCATCGATGGCGTGTACGACGCCTACCGTGTTCTTCAGAAGTCGGCCAACTGACTTCGCAGTGACGAACACCAATCATCAATGGTCGTCCCTCGCCCGACGGATAGCCTGCACTCGATGGCCGAGTTCAAGACCAGCCCCGGCATGCGCGACATCCTCGACCCGGAGTCGGGCCGCTGGCGCCGTTTCGTCGCCACCTTCGAGCGAGTCGTCGAGTCTGCTGGCTATCGACAGGTGATCCCCCCTCTGCTCGAGGACATCGGCGTGTTCCAGCGAGTCGGGGAGGCCACCGACGTCGTCTCGAAGGAGATGTACGACTTCATCGACAAGGGTGAACGGCATGTTGCTCTGCGCCCGGAGCAGACGGCCTCGGTGTGCCGCGCCTTCGTCCAGCATCGCCCGGCCGTTCCCTGGAAAGCGTGGTACTCCGGACCGAATTTCCGCTACGAGAAACCTCAACGAGGCCGCTACCGACAATTCGACCAAGTCGGAATCGAAGCTCTGGGAGCCACCGACGCCTTTCTCGACGTCGAGGTCATCGCGCTCGGATGGGAGTTCCTGCGCTCACTCGGACTTGAACGGATCAGTCTTCAGATCAACAGCCTCGGCGAGCCGTCCGATCGCGAACGATTCATGACGGCATTGGCCGACCACTTTGCCTCTGAGTCGGAGAACCTCTCGGCCGAGTCGCGTACGACACTCGCGAAGAATCCGCTTCGGGTCCTGGATTCCAAACGCGAACAAGACGCTCCCATCATCGCGGCAGCGCCGAAGATCGATTCGTATTACAGTCCGTCGGCGCGGGAGCACTTCGACAGGGTTCGGGACGGGCTCGACCGCATCGGAATCCCGTACACCGTCAACGAACGACTCGTACGCGGTCTCGACTACTACCGCCACACGACATTCGAATACGTCGGGGGTACCCTCGATTCGGCCCAGAACGCTCTCGGTGGGGGAGGTCGATACGACGGACTGGTCGAGGACCTCGGAGGCCCTGCCACGGCTGGTGTCGGGTTCGCAATCGGTCTCGACCGGACTCTGTTGGCCTGCGACGACGAAGGTGTTTTCGCAGCCGACTCGGTGTCGGTCCGTGTTTTCGTGATCGACACCACTGGGGGCTCGGAGGCCCTCGACCTGACCACCGAACTGCGTCGCCACGGCTACTCGGCCGATCGGGCATTCGAGGCCCGAAGTATGAAGAGTCAGATGAAAGCCGCCGATCGAAGTGGGGCTGAGATCGCCGTCATCGTGGGACCGGACGAAGTCCAGTCCGGTACCGTGGTGATCCGTCCGTTGCGCGGTGGCTATCAAACGACCGTCGCCCGTGAAGACCTCCTCACCTCCCTTCAGAAAGTCCTCTCATGAGTGTTGATCCCTCGAGAACCTCGCTTCGCACCATGAAGTGCGGCGAAGTACGCAGCCAGCACATCGGTCAGACGATCAGCCTGTGCGGCTGGGTGGCCAAACGTCGCGAGCATGGAGACAAATTGGCTTTCGTGGACCTACGCGATCACTCTGGGATCGTGCAGTGCGTCATCGACGACGGAGTCGACGTCCGCAGTGAGTTCGTCGTCCGTATCACCGGCAAGGTGCGCGCTCGCCCGACGGGAACGGTGAATTCCCAGATCGCCACGGGAGAGATCGAGGTGGGTGAGTGTCAGGTCGAGGTTCTGCGCTCGGCCGACCCGCCGCCATTTCCCATCGATGCCCGAGCCGACGACGTCGATGAGAACGTTCGACTCCAGTACCGGTACCTCGACATCCGTCGGGAACGCATGCAGAAGAACATCCGCCTGCGAGCCAAGGTCAATTCGGCCGTTCGAGCAGCCATGGAACGTCAAGGTTTCGTCGAAGTCGAGACTCCGATGCTCGTGCCGTCAACACCGGAAGGTGCTCGTGAATTCCTCGTTCCGTCCCGCAAGGAACCCGGGGCGTTCTACGCACTTCCACAAAGTCCGCAACTCTTCAAGCAGCTCCTCATGGTGGCTGGAATCGACCGCTACTACCAGATCGCCCGTTGTCTACGGGACGAAGACCTTCGCGCGGATCGGCAGTACGAATTCATGCAGCTCGACGCCGAGATGAGTTTCGTCACCCAGGACGATGTCCTCGAAGCGATCAGCGAAGCAGTTCTCTCGGCGGCTGAAGCCGTGACCGGAGTTCGGCCACCTTCGATCGAACGCATCACCTGGCATGAAGCGATGGACCGCTATGGCGTCGACAAGCCCGACTTGAGATTCGCAATGGAGCTCGTCGAGTTGACCGATGCGTTCGCATCCACGGAATTCAAAGCATTCGCCGGGGCCGGCTCCATCAAAGGCATCCTCGCCAAAGGGCGAGCCGAGGAGTTCGGCCGCAACAAGCTCGATGGTCTCACCGATAAAGCCAAGAAGATGGGAGCCAAGGGACTTGTCTGGATGAAGGTGTCGGCCGACGGGTCGCTCGATTCTCCGGTCAGCAAGTTTCTTTCGGAGGCCGAACAGCGAGCCGTACTGGATCGGTTGAGCGGGGAGCCAGGAGACCTCATCCTCATCGTTGCCGACGACTGGATGACCACCTGTGAAGTTCTGGGTCAACTGCGCAACGATCTCGGCCGTCCGCCGGTTCACCAAGGCCCCTATCGCTACGTCTGGGTCGTCGAGTTCCCACTTTTCGTCGGGATCGACAAGGAAACAGGTCGTCCCAAGCCCGGACACCACCCGTTCTGCCGCCCCCATCCCGACGACCTCGACAAATTCGAAACCGACCCCATGTCGGTGCGTGCTCTGGCCTACGACCTCGTCCTGAACGGTTGGGAACTCGGTTCGGGGTCGATTCGTATCCACGAGCCCGAAATGCAGCGCAAAGTATTCACGGCTCTCGGGATCAGCGACGAGGAAGCCAACCGAAAGTTCGGTTTCTTCCTGAAGCCCTTCACCTTCGGCGCCCCACCCCACGGTGGATTCGCCTTCGGTCTCGATCGTCTGGTCGCCATTCTCGCCGGCGAGGAGAACATCAGAGAGGTGATCGCCTTCCCCAAGACCCAGAGTGGGCAGGATCCAATGACGAATGCGCCGACCCGTGCCGACGCACGTCAACTCGAAGATCTCGGAATTCGCGTTCTTCCACCTTCGGTCTGACCGATGGCATCGGTCACCTTCCGCGCTGGTGTCGCCATCATCATTCGTCGCGGTGATGGTCATGTGCTCGCCTTCGAACGTCGAGATGCCCCGGGATCGTGGCAACTGCCCCAGGGTGGGATCGACGCCGGCGAGGACGCGGTGACCGCTGCGTGGCGTGAACTCTCCGAGGAGACCGGACTCGGGTCGCACGACGTTCGTCTGGTTGCCGAGTCGCCCGACTGGATCACCTACGAATGGCCAGCCGAGGTCCAGGCGCAGCAAAAACCCGGGCGTTCCCACATCGGCCAGACACAGAAGTGGTTCCTCTTCGGGGTCAGCGATGATCACGACGGTCATGCACATGGGCTGACACCGGTTCCGGACGGACGGGAGTTTTCGGCTTGGAGATGGATGAGCCCCCACGACCTCGTCGATGGTGTGATCGAATGGCGACGTCCGGCATATCAACGGGCCTTCTCAAGACTTCTGCCCTGACCATGCCCGACTCTCCTGATCTCTTCTCCGCCGCGGCCGAGGAGCGACTGCGTGAACAGGCGCCATTGGCAGCCCGACTTCGACCCCGGACGATCGACGACGTCGTCGGTCAGGAGCATCTGGTCGGGAACGGACGACCTCTTCGCCGATTGGTGGAAGCCGATCGACTCTCGAGTGTCATCTTCTGGGGTCCTCCCGGCACCGGAAAGACGAGCCTGGCACTCGCCGTGGCTGGTTCGACGAAAAGGGCCTTCGTCCAACTGTCAGCGGTCACTGCTGGCGTGAAAGATGTTCGCGAGACGGTGGATGATGCCCGCCGGCGGCTGGGCGAGAACGGACGCGGGACGATTCTCTTCCTCGACGAGATCCACCGCTTCTCCAAGTCTCAACAGGACGCTCTCTTGCCGGCCGTCGAGGACGGCACACTCACTCTGATCGGAGCCACGACCGAGAACCCATTTTTCGAGATCAACGCTCCACTGCGATCGCGCAGCACCCTCTTTCGGCTCGAACCACTTGATGACCACGCGATGCGACTTCTCGTTCAGAGGGGTCTCCGTGCAATGGGGACGTCTGCGTCGGCGGACTCCATCGATCTTCTCGTCGAGAGATCCACGGGTGATGGTCGCCAGATCCTGACCTCCCTCGAGGTTGCGGCTGCGTTGTCGCAACCCGACCCTGTCGATGTCGTGCATGTCGAACAAGCACTCGGCACCAGTGCTTTGCGCTATGGCCGGGACGATCATTACGACGTCGTCAGCGCATTCATCAAGAGTCTGCGGGGGAGCGATCCGCAAGCCGCCGTTCACTACCTCGCGCGCATGCTCGAGGCCGGGGAGGATGCGCGATTCATCGCCCGACGGATGGTGATCCTGGCCAGTGAAGACATCGGTTTGGCCGATCACACGAGTCTCTTGGTTGCCGTGGCCGCCGCTCACGCCGTGGAGCACGTCGGTCTCCCGGAAGCCCAACTCAATCTGGCCCAGGCCGCCTTGCATCTGGCCACCGCGCCCAAGAGCAACGCCGCAGCGGTCGCCATCTGGCAAGCACGAGAGGACGTCCGATCGGGCGCGGTCGGTGAAGTTCCGGCGCATCTCCGTGACGCCCACTATCAGGGGGCGGCGTCGCTCGGGCACGGCGAGGGTTACTCGTATCCGCACGACGATCCTCGGGGGTGGGTGGAGCAGTCGTACCTGCCCGAGACCCTCCGTGGGCGGGTCTGGTACCGTCCGACCGTCCACGGCGAAGAGGGCTCTCGGGTGTTCCCACCCGAGACCGACGGGAGCACCACATGACCGCAGGCGACCTGACTCTGATCTTGGCGGCCACCTTGTGTGCCATGGGGTTTGCGGCTCTAGTCGTGGTCCTGTCTCGTGTGCTGTCGACGCTCGGTGCGTTGCGCGATGAGATCGACGCCTTGCGACGCCAGACAACTCCCTTGTTGGATGAACTGCGCGAGTCCACCGATGACGCTCGCCATGTCGTCCTGGAGGCCCAGCGAGACCTGCAGAGGTTCGACCGAGTTCTCGGCTCTGCGGAAGCGATCAGTGGAGCCGTGTCGGGTACGGGTCGCGTGGCCCGACGGACGTTTTCCCGACCGATCATCAAGACAGTCGCCTTCGGAGCGGGAGTACGACGTACCTTCAGTCGACTCCGCCGAGTCACATCACGGTCCAACCGAGCCGAGCTCAGACTCGTCGAGGCACCGGGAAGGAAGCGGGCATGATCAAGCGCTTCATCTGGTTCGTCGGGGGCACCCTGACCGGGGTGGTCGGCACCGCACTTGCCGGTCGTCGAGTGAAACGTCGGGTCAGAACCCTCGCACCGGTCCGCGTCGCCCAAGACACCTCGAAGCGGCTACGAGGTCGACTCGACGAATGGGGGAATGCGTTCAGTGAAGGACGACAGGTCATGCAAGTTCGGGAGACCGAACTGCGAGCCCGGATCGAAGGTCGGTCGTCATCGCTGTCCGACCTCGATGGTCCCGTCACCGATGCCGATGCCTTGCTCGTCGATGGTGAGCCGATCGAACCGGGGCGCGTCGTCGTCCTACGCGACGTCGCGGACCAGCGTCCCCGTCGACGACCCCGATGATCAACTCTGAAGAACTGGTCCGCGAGCTGGCGACCGGTCTTCCCGAAGGTGCAGTCAGGAACCAACGGATCGAATCGCTCCTGTACGCCCACGATGCATCCGATTTCGTCGGTCGAGTCGGTGCGGTGTGCTTCCCGGAGTCGACCGAGGACGTTCAGCACATCGTCAAGACGTGCGTCCGTCACGGGGTACCTTTCGTTGCTCGCGGCTCGGGAACAGGTTTGGCCGGCGGGGCCACTCCTCTCGACGGCGCAGTGGTCATCGTTCTGACTCGAATGAATCGCATCCTTGAAATCGATCCGGTCAATCGCCTGGCCTGGGTCGAACCCGGAGTTCTCAATCTCGACGTTTCTCATCGGGTTCACGACAGTGATGAACGATTCGGACTTCACTTCGCTCCGGACCCGAGCAGCCAACAGAGTTGCACCGTCGGCGGTAACGTCGCCAACAATTCGGGAGGTCCTCACTGCCTCGCCGACGGCGTGACCTCGGCTCACGTTCTCGCCTGCGACGTCGTGTTGTCCGACGGCTCGATCGCCCGGCTTGGCAGTGAGGAATCCGAAGGGAACGGACTCGATTTGCGTGGGGCGTTCGTCGGCAGCGAAGGCATGTTCGGAATCGCCACCCGGGTCTGCCTGCGACTCATGCAGAATCCGCCGGCCGTGCGAACGATGTTGCTCGATTTCACGTCGGTACGCGAAGGAGCCGACACCGTGAGCGCCATCATTGCGGCCGGAGTCGTTCCCGCCGCATTGGAGATGATGGATCGCCTGTGCCTTCAGGCGGTCGAGGCCTACATCGGTGCCGGCCTGCCCATCGATGCCGCCGCCGTTCTTCTGGTGGAGGTCACCGGTCTGCGACATCAAGTGGACCACGAAGCCGATCTCGTGGCACGTATCGGTCGAGATCACGGTGCCCGAACCATTCGAGTGGCCCAGGACGAAGCCGAACGCGCGTTGCTCTGGAAGGGCCGAAAGACTGCTTTCGGAGCCATTGCACGTATCAAGCCCAACTACTACTTGCACGACACCGTGGTGCCACGACGCGCTCTACCGACCGTCCTGGATCAGGTGTACGAGATCGCCCGACGACACGATCTCCTGGTTCTGAACGTTTTCCACGCCGGTGATGGCAATCTGCACCCGCTTCTCGTCTTCGATCGACGAGAGCCAGGTGTCCTCGACCGGGTCCACGCGGCCGGCGAGGAGATCGTCCGCGCCAGTGTGGCTGCCGGGGGAGTCCTGTCGGGCGAGCACGGCATCGGACTCGAAAAGCGTGACTTCATGCCACTGCTCTTCACCGACGACGACCTTTGGGCCCAGGTCGCTCTGCGAGATGCCTTCGACCCCACGGGCCTCGCCAATCCAGGCAAGGTGGTCCCGTCCCCGGCCGGTTGCGGCGATCTGCAACACGTCCCGCAAGGGGCGTGGATATGACGTCGCTGGCCGAGATCACCGAGACCATCCGGTCCGGATCGTCGGTCTCCGTCATCGGCCACAGCACCCGTACCCCACCGACGAGCGGCCTTTCCCCCGACGTCTGGGTGACTGCGCCGAGTGGTGTCGAGGACTTCCAACCCGACGAGATGACCATTCGCTGTGGTGCCGGCACGACGATCGAAGAGCTGGGTGCAACGCTTCGCGAGCGTGGGCAGTTCGCAAATCTGTGTGACACGGGCACCGGAACCGTTGGCGGGGCGCTGTCCGCCGGTCGCAGTGGTTTACGTCGACTCGGACGAGGGTCGATGAGAGACACACTTCTTGAAGTCCGGTTCGTCGATCATCGGGCGCGACTTCTGAAAGCCGGAGGACCAACGGTGAAGAACGTGAGTGGCTTCGACCTGTGTCGCCTCTTCGTCGGATCTTGGGGAGCTTTCGGCGTGGCGTATGGGGTCACCCTTCGCACACGCCCCGTGGCCGCGGTGGAACGCTGGTTCTCGACCGAGGTCGATGACGCCGTTGCCGTGTCCAAGATCCAGCAATCATTCTTTCGTCCGAGTTCGATTCTTTGGAACGGACGGGAAGCATGGCTGTGTCTGGAAGGGCACCCGATGGATGTCGACGAGCAGATTTCGACGAGCCGACACCGGTGGGAGCCGACTCTTGGACCACCGTCAGTCCTCGGGCTTCATCGATGGTCCGTCCGCCCGGTCGACGTGGCCGCAATCGTCGTGGCCGCCAAAGGTTCGGCGGTCGGGGAGATGGGTGTCGGGGTCGTTCATCATCCCGACATCGCCCGGCCGGGAGTCGACCAGCCGAGTCGACAGGCGATCGTCGAGCGCCTCCTCACATCTTTCAATCCGGAGCGACGCATCAACCGACACATCGACTTCACACAACTCTGAGAAAGAATCTCGGTCGCGCCGACCGAGGTTTTTCCCGCACCCGTACCACATTCGTTATTTCGTCATGACGAAATAACGCGATCGACACGTCGTCAGGGCGCTGCCTTCCTCCATGCGTCGGAGATCGTTCCGTCGCCAAGTGACTCGATGTCCGTTGACCAACGACCCCACACAGCGAAATACAGGCTGCGAGCGGGTCCTCGCCAAGCAACGTCACCTTTGGCATGTTCATGCGAGAGCGAGATCCCGCCCTTCTCGACGCGCACCATCCATTCCCCCGGTCCGTCGGTGGCGTGCAGATGAAGACTTCCCCGTGGCGGCGACGCCTGACGACGAGCCAGAGAGAAGGGGAGCACCTCTTCGAAGTACTCGTCGATGCCGTCCAGACAGACATCCCGATCGAGTTCCAATTCCGTTCCGTTCGCCCGCTCCACGTCGGCCAGATGGACAGCGGTCTCGTGAACCATGCGTCGTCGGTAGAACGCCGCCGTTCGATCCTTTCCCCATGTCCAGACTCGAGCCACCGGATCGGTGGACTCGATCGACGAACACACGGCCCGACGTCGCTCGGCGAACCATCCGTCGATGTCGTGGTCCGGTATTTCGGCCTCCGGGCCGGGAGGCAACATGTCGAGCGACTGCCGTTCGAGGATTGCCGCGACCATGGCGTACACCCGACCCACATGACCGAGAACGTCCCGGGCCGTCCAGCCGGGACACTCGGGGATCGGTCGACTCGGATCAGCTGCGACCAGTTCCCCCAATCGCTGGGACAGGTCGGCAACGTATCGGGGATGGTCGATCGTCATTGGGGCATTGTAGGTATCCACGACAGTACGGTGGAGTCGTGATGCAACTCGGTGCTTCCGACGAGCAGTTGGCGACGTGCGTCGGATGCGGACTGTGCCTTCCTCATTGCCCCACGTATCGAGTGACGGGAGAGGAGCGTTTCTCGCCCCGTGGCCGCATCTCGGTGATGCGATCGATTCAGTGGGACGGCTCACCCATCGACGACGAAGCCGTCGATGCCCTCTCGACTTGCATTCAGTGTCGGGGATGCGAGCCCGCTTGTCCAAGTGGAGTTCCGTATGGTCGTCTCATCGAGTCCGCGAAGATAGCCATCGAGTCCGATCCACACATTCGGCGGAATCCAAGGTGGTTACGACCAGCACTCGGCGCACTCGGTCGCCACCGACTATTGCTTTTCGGATCTCGATTGCTCGGCGCCGCCCAATCGATCGGTCTGTTCCGAGGGAAACTGCCCCGGATTCCACTGCGTGTCGGACCCGCCTTGAAATCAACCTCAGCCGATCCGGACGTCTGGATCTTCGCGGGATGCGTGATGGATGCGTGGTCCCGACCCACTCATCGATCCCTGGCCCGGCTCATCACGGCGACTGGTGCCACGTACGCGGTCTCCGACGGTGGCTGCTGTGGAGCACTTCATCACCACGCCGGCTACGCCGACGATGCACGGCAACAGGCTCGTCGAATCATGGAATCGATGCCGGGGGCGGCTCCGATCCTCGTCGATTCCGCTGGTTGCGGAGCGGCCATGAAGGATTACGGACATCTCTTGGGCAGCACCGACGCCTTTGCGTTCTCGTCGCGGGTACTCGACGCACACGAGTGGCTGGCCGATCGACTCGACACGATCGAGCCCGAGCAACCCATCGAGCGCCGCTCGGTGATCGTTCAGGAACCGTGCCACCTGCGCCATGTTCAGAAATCCCACGTGGCGATGCGGAAGGTCGTCGAGGCCGTCGCCGACATCGTCGACACTGAGGACGACGGGCTCTGCTGTGGCGCTGGGGGAGCGTACGCGCTTGTCGAGCCCCGGATGGCCGCCGATGTGCGCAGCCGAAAGGTCACCGAGATCACGCGTGTCGACGCCGGTCGAGGGCTTACCGTGGTGTCTGCCAATCCGGGATGTGCACAACACCTCGGCGCCGCCCGAATCTCGGTGGTGCACCCACTTGATCTGGTGGCCGAAACCATCCTCGGGAGGAATCCATGACCATCGACCCACGTCTCAGCGCCCGCCTGACCGAACTCGCGTCCGAGATCGAATCGATTGGTGCAACTCTCGACGAGATCTCCTTCGACGTACTTCGGGAAGCGAGCGCAGCGAGGGCTGGTCGTCCGGAGATCGACAAGATCTTGACACAGGCGCGGCGGGCCCTCGAGAAAGCTCGTCACCTCCTCACGGAAGCGAGCTGATCAACGCCGGAGAAGAGCTGCTTTCTCCTGCAATGCTCCGAGGAGTTCCTCGAAGGACTTCTCGAACGCCGCCACACCTTCGACTTCGAGTTGATGAGCGACGTCGTCCATGTCGATCCCGACGTCGGTCAATGACTCCCATGTTCGGCGAGCACCCTCGAGATCACGATCGATCGTCCGCGCCACTCTGCCGTGGTCCACGAAGGCCACAAGTGTGGGATCCGGAAGGGTGTTGACGGTGGCGGGACCGATCAGTTCATCGACGTAGAGAGTGTCGGGGTAGTTCGGATTCTTGGTGCTGGTCGATGCCCACAGAGGGCGTTGAACAGCGGCTCCAGCAGTCGCCAGATTCTCCCATCGTGATCCGGCGAAGGTCTCCGTGAACGCCGCATACGCCAAACGCGCCTGGGCCACCGCAGCGCGCCCTCGCAAATCCAAAGCCCGAGGTGACCCCACCGCGTCGAGGCGCCGGTCGACTTCACTGTCGACTCGGCTGATGAAAAAGGATGCAACCGAAGCGACGTGGTCCACCGGACGTCCGGCGACTCGACGTTCTTCGAGGCCGTCGATGTAAGCCTCCATGACCTTCCGGTACCGATCCAGACCAAAGATGAGTGTCACGTTGATGTTGCAACCTTCGGCGATGAGGGTTCGTATCGCCGGAAGTCCTTCCACCGTGGCCGGAATCTTGACCATCAGATTCGGCTGACCGATGCGGTTCCAGAGCCGGCGCGCGGCATCGATGGTGCCCTCCGTGTCGTGAGCCAGCCGAGGATCGACCTCGACCGACACGAAACCATCCCGACCACGACTCGACGCGTAGACCGGTGAGAAGACGGCCAATGCGCCGAGGATGTCTTCGACGACCAGGTCCCAATAGGCGTCGTCGACCGGTTCGCCTCGTCTCACCAGTTGGGCGAATTGATCGTCGTAGTCGTTCGATCCTTGGATGGCCTTCTGAAAGATCGTGGGATTCGACGTGAGACCGCGAACGCCGGTCGCCACGATCCGCTCCAGCTCTCCGCTGGTCAGGAATTCACGCTTCAGGTTGTCGAGCCAAGCACTCTGTCCCTGCTCCTCGAAGAGTTCGATCAGTCGCGACGACGCAGTCATACCGCCATCGTGGCAGATCGCTCACTGCCCGAGTAGACGTTCCGTTGCCTCGACGACCGCCTCGACCGAGATACCGAGATTGACGAGGGCGACGGAACCGGGAGCGCTCGCACCGAAGCGGTCGATCCCGACGCACAAGTCGGCATAACGCTCCCAGCCAAAAGTCGAACCAGCCTCGATGGAGATGGTGGGGACGGACGGGGGGAGGACTCGGGCCGCCTGCCGCGGTTGCTCCCGCCGGAATGTTTCGAAGCGATCCCACGATGGGAGGGAAACCACTTGCGCCTCGATCCCTCGGGATTCGAGATGACGGGCCGCATCCAAGGCGACGGACACCTCGCTACCGGTGGCGACCAGCACCACGTCGGCCGAGCCCGACGCTCCCCGCACGATGCCGGCACCGGCATCGACTGCCGACCCATCGGTACACACCGGCAGGTTTTGTCGGCTGAGAACGAGCGCGGTGGGCCCCTCGTAATCGAGCGCGGCACGAACCGCTCGACTCGTCTCGTTGGCATCGGCGGGCCGGATCACCTGCAGATCCGGAATCGACCGCAGGGCGGCAAGATGCTCGATCGGCTGATGTGTCGGACCATCTTCTCCGACTCCGACCGAATCATGACTGAACACGAAGATGCACTTGGCTCCCGACAACGCAGCCAACCGGACGGGCGGCTTCATGTAGTCGAAGAAAACGAAGAAGGTGCCGCCCACGGGAATCACACCGCCGTGCAGTGCCATGCCCACCATGATCGAGCCCATCGCGTGTTCGCGAACTCCGTAATACACCTGACGTCCGGCAGGATCGGCCGCCGACATCGCCTGCTGGCCACTCAACTTGGCCCCCGTATTGCCGGTCAGATCGGCTGCCCCGGCCACCAATGCGGGCTGTCGATCGACGAGCGCATCCAACACCTTCTGAACCGCGACGCGAGTGGCGAGAGATTCACCCGCCGCGAATGACGGAAGCGCTTCGTACCAACCTTCGACTCCACCGGACCACACCGAGTTCCAGTCGAGACGGCGTTCGGAACCTTCCAGACGTTCGGACCAAGCGCGCGACTTCCGGGCACGATCGGCCGACACACGACGCACCTCGGAGACCACGTCGTCAGGTGCCCAGAACGGCTCGTCGGGGATTCCCATGACGGCTTTGGTACGCGAAACGTGCTCGGCAGTGAACGGGTTTCCATGGGCTTCGTGACGGTCGGTCCAGTCCGGCGATGGAGTACCGACGCGAGTACGCAAGATGATCAACTTGGGTCGTTCGTCATCCGAGTCGCGGGCTGATGCCAACGCTGCTTCCAGGGCATCGAGATCTTCACCAACTTCTCCGATCGAGGTCACCGACCAGCCGTAAGCACTGAATCGAGCGGCGACGTCATCGCTGCAGGTGAGACTCGTTCCGCCATCGATCGTGATCTTGTTGTCGTCGAACACGACGATGAGACGTCCGAGGCGCTGGTGTCCGGCCAAGGACGCCGCTTCGTGGCTGACCCCTTCCATGAGACAACCATCACCGGCGATCACATACGTGTGGTGATCGACCAACTCGGATCCGAATCGAGCACGAAGCGAGCGCTCGGCGAGAGCCAAACCGACGCCGTTGGCCAACCCCTGACCGAGCGGACCGGTCGTGACCTCCACTCCGGCGGTGTGACCACGCTCCGGATGACCGGGCGTACGTGATCCCCACTGACGAAAAGCCTTCAGATCGTCGAGGGTGAGGTCGTATCCATTCAGGTAGAGGAGCGAATACTGAAGGATCGATGCATGACCGGCCGAGAGAACGAACCGATCGCGATCGGGCCAGTCGGGCCACGACGGATCGTGTTTCATGATGCGGCTGTACAGAACGTGTCCGAGAGGTGCGAGAGCCATCGCAGTTCCCTGATGACCGCTCTTGGCGGCGAGTGGCGCGTCCATCGCCAACCCTCGGATCAGGGCGACGGCTCGGCGGTCGACATCGGGACTCAGGCGCAGCGACGGTTCCGGCACGCCGACGACCTTAGTTGTCGGCTGCGCCACCGACGGTCACTCGGCTGGTGGTAGCAGGGTGAACGGAACGATCGTGAATGGACCGCGATCGATACGGCAGTGGGCGAAGATCTGTCCGTATTCGGCGAATTCGAGTTTGGCCTTGACGAGGCGGTAGGTGAACTTTCCCGGATCGACGGTGAATGGGCTCACGTTCCGAGCGACCTGCTCCCCGGTCTCGTCGACGGTCCGACGGAAGACGACTTCGAACACTCCCGCTCCACTCTCGTGAGGAGGGCAGTAGATGAGCGCGACGAGATGTGGATCGATGGTGAGAGGAGCCGGCCCGGGTGCCGCCATCGAGAACATCGCACCCGTGATGTCGATGCGTGTACTCGGCCCCGGAGCGGAGCGAAGCTGGAAATTCTCGACGAACAACGCCGACACCAATTGCATCGGACGAGAGTACCTCTCGAACCTCAGACGACTCGATCGCCAGCGGACCACACCCCGGTCAGCTGGCGTCGATCGTCGAAAGCCGTGAAGTCGGCCCGTCGCCCGATGTCGATCCGACCACGATCGGACATTCCGAGGAAATCGGCGACGTTCGCCGTCGCGGCATGAATCGCAGCCGTCCAGCTCACTCCGGCACGGACACACGTGGCGATCGAATCGAGCATCGTGGTCGAGCTGCCAGCGAGTGTGCCGTCGGCCAGGCGAGGCGCGCCATCGCGAATCTCGGTTCGACTTTCCTGCGTCTTCCAAGCGACCGAATCGGTGACGAGGGTGATCCTGGGCGACGAGAGCCGGAAGGCCAGGGCGATCATTTCGGGAGAAACGTGAACACCATCCGCGATGAGACCGCACCAGAGACCCTCGTGCAGAAGGGCCCAGGCCGCCAGTCCGGGTTGACGATGGTCGAGACCCGACATCGCGTTGAAGAGGTGGGTGACCGCCGAAGCTCCGAGGGCGACCGCGTGCTCGAATTCTCGGCGCGTCGGTCGCGAGTGCCCGATCGAAACTCGGACGCCACGGGTGGTGAGCTCCTCGACGACCGCTCCGACACCTTCGTTTTCGGCGGCCACCGTCATCACGTTGACGACATCGGGCAGGGAGCGAATCCATACTGGATCAGCAGTCGTGATCGCATCGCGCCGATGCGCACCGGGAGCCGAGCCGAGAAAAGGGCCTTCGAGATGAACTCCCAGGACGCGTCCTCCCGATTCGGAGGTCCAGCGTTCGAGATGTACCAGCGCTGATTCGTAGTCGGACTTCGGAGCCGAAACGAGCGTCGGCATCCAAGAAGTCACCCCACGGCGCAACTGCCGAGCAGTCAGTTCCGAGAATGACTCGGTGTCACCCTCTCGGGCGATCCTCCACACGTCGAGGTCATCGACTCCGTTGACCTGCCAATCGATGAATCCAGGCGCCAGGACCTCGACGTCGAAGGTCTCATGCCCAGCGTCGAGGGTTTCGATCCCCGACACGACTCCGTCCTCGAAGGTCACCTCCACCGGCCCGAGCAATTCGTGGCCGACGAGGCTCCGACATCGCAACTCCGTCATCGAGCGGACGGTAGCAGTGCTCATCGGGCACGACGCGGTACCGATCGATGTGTCAGAGTCGGGACGTGATTCCTGACGCAGCGGACTTCGAACCGCTCGACGCCGATGCTTCCCTGCGTTGGTCGAAGTTCGGCAAGTGGGAGCGTCCGTACTTCCCGAATCTCGTCGGCCTCCTGGTGGAGGAGATCCGCGTCGGCTACTGCCGCATGCGCCTGCCGTTTCGTCCCGAGATCGAACAACCCATGGGCATTGTTCATGGAGGTGCCATTGCAACGCTTCTCGATGCGGTCGTCGTCCCGGCCATCGGGAGCGCGTATCCAGCCTCGACCGGGTACTCGACGGTCGATCTCGGCATCCAGTACCACTCCGCGTTACGAGCCGAAGATGCCATCGCGCACGGTTGGGTCGCACGTCGCGGTCGAAGGATCGTTTTCTGCGAGGCCGAGGCGATCGGGGCCACATCGGGAAAGACGATTGCCAAGGCAATCCTCACATACAGCGTGAGCGAATCCTCGTCCTGACCACGGTCGAAGTCGATCGGGTCAACTCACGAGTTGATCGACGCGGTCGGATTCGCCGAGTCGGGAGGATTCAGCGCACGCACGATCGTGTCGATGAGAGTGTCGGAATCCGACGGCTCCTCCCCGTTCACGAGTACGGCCACGACCGTTCCATCGGGAAGGCAGACGACCATGTCGTGA
>JBEGQB010000010.1:0-17041 GCA_041181165.1 Actinomycetota bacterium | reverse complement strand
GGTCGCCATGCTCGATGCCGCGGTGTCGTTCCTGTGGCCCGACTCGGGTATGGACGCGGTGTTGCTCGACGACGACGCGAACCGCGCTCCGACCATCGCCCAGAACTACGGCATCACCCGGCTGAAGGATGGCTTCGCCGCCATGGCCGTGGTCAGCGACTCCGAGTTCAGGGGGCTGTGTCATGCATGTGGTCGTCCCGAACTCGCCGACGACGAGAGATTCGCCACGATGGTCGCCCGTACCGTGAACGCGAGCCAACTCGTTCCGCTCCTGAGCGAGATCACGTCACAGCAGCCGGCGGAAGCTTTCGTGAAGAAGGCACAAGAGCACGACGTGCCGGCGGCGATGATCGTCGACATCGACGACCTCCCCCACCAAGCACAAGTCCTCAACAACGCGATCTTCGTGGAGCGCGATCATCCGGTTGCTGGTCGCGTGCGCGAGCCGCGTCCTCCGGCCCGATTCACCGGCACCCCGTCCCGAGTGGGCGATCACGCGCCCACGCCGGGTCAGCACAGCGACGAAATCGTGACCGAGATCGGTCTCGACGCGGCTGGCCTTCGGGCGGCGGGCATCATCGTCTGAACTAGCCGGCCAGAACGGCGCGCGCCACGAGGTCGGTGCCAAAGGCGGTCAGGATCGCCAAGTACATCAAACCGGTGGCCGCCATGACCGCCGAATACGAACGCTCCTTCAAGGCTCGCAGCGTCACGAAGCCGAGGATTCCGGTGGTCGCCGCGCAGGCCGCCCAGAACCATCCGAGTTGTCCGCTCCAGCCGTCGTCCACCGTTCCGGAGAACACACTGAACATTCCGGTCGGCAAGATCATCACCATCACCTCGACCGGCCACACCCACAGGAACGCTCGCACGATCTCGTTCACGTGTCGGCGCGGCAGACCCGGCTGCACGAGATACCAGTGTCCGAGCAACATCGCATCCGACACGAACCCGAGGAACACCGCGCCCACGACAGTGCGCACGACCGCAGTGCCGTCCGCACCCCCGGCATCCACGCCGGCGGCGACGAGCCCGACGACGCCGAGCGCGAATGGAACGGCGTCGAGAATCACCGGGAACCCTTCGTTGCCGCGCGATCGACGTCCGACGCTGATCGCCAACCCGGCTGCGCACACGGCAGCCACCGTCAGACTCACGACATCTCTCGTGCGCGTGGCCGCTCCGCCTTCACCGGCCAGACCGATCCAGGCCGCGGCTCCGGCCATGAGGAGATAGATGATCCGCAGCAACCATCCGTACCCGACGCCGACTTCACGTCGACGCGTCGTGAACCAACAGCCGAGCATTCCGCCGACCGACCACTGCAGTAGCACGGTGGCCGCGTCGAGTTCGATCACGGCTCACACGCTACGCGTCGAAGGTGAACCCGATGAAGCCCATGCCACCGCAGTTTGGCAACGAAGACCTAACCTGACTCGATGACCACTTCCGGCCGGTTTTCCTCGAGCCACGCGCGACGAACTCTGACCGTCTCGATTCTCTTGGCGACCCTGGCGACGTCGTGTGTCACTGGGGAACGCCCCCGACTGATGGTGGACGAGTCGATTCCGGCCATCGAGAGCACACCGTCGAGTGAAGTGGTCGGGCTGTTGCTCGATCTGCCGGTGGAGTCCAAGTTCACCGTGACGTACTCGATAACGACCAGGTTCGGTGGCCAGCAAACCGTCGGCCAGGTCGTGTACGACTCGTCGCTCGGTACGGCGGCCGTCATCGGCCAGGAACGCTTCGTCTTCACCGCCGAGGGCAAGACGGCAACGTGTTCGAACATCACGGACGACTGCGAATCGGGAATTCTCGACTACCGGGTGTCCGATCGCATGATGACCGCCCGGTTCTTCCGCGACTCGACCATCAAACGAATCGAGAAGGACAGCAAGATCGCAGTGGGAGACATCGAGCGCACGACTCGACCTTTGTTCGGTTTCGACGAGGTTTGTACGGATATCCCCGTGGTCGACATGACCGGCTCGACCAAGAACACCGTTTACTGCGCGATCGACGGATTGAGCGTCGTGTCGCGCATCGACACCGCCGATGTCCTCGTGGAGGTGACGGCCATCGATCTGGAGGCCGATCCACTCGCCTTCGACACCGGGACGACCTGACACCCGACTCTTACCGACGGCGCTTACTCGCTCGGGTCGAAGAACGAACTGCGGCGAAGTGCGGCATCGGAAATGTTCCTGACCTCCACGACTCGACCCGGCTCGGGTGAGTGCACCACGGCCTGACCGACACCGAGCCACATCATCACGTGCCCGGGATATCGCAGAAGATCGCCCGCTTGCGCAGTGAAGATGTTCCGGGCGTCTCCTTCTCGGAACTGGCGGGTCGAGTTGCGGGCCAGCGACACTCCAGCTTGGCCCCATGCGTAGGCAGTGAGACCCGAGCAGTCAAAACCTTTGTCCGGGTCGGCCGAACGGCGTCGGTAGGGCGCGCCGAGTTGCGCCAGCGCGGCCATCAACGCGGTCTGGTGTTCGGCGTCGGCCCGATCCCAGGCCGTGAGGAGTTCGGCCGGATCGATGCCCAATCGCTCACCGACTTCCTCGGCGAGTTGTTCACGCCAAGCGAGGTACGACGGCGACATCACACTCGCCGACGACGAGTTCATGAGAACCAACGCCCCGGAGGCCACTTCGGCGATGGGGTCCACGACCCGAGGCGCAGTGGCCCCCGCCGTCGGTACGAATGCACCGAGGGTGAGAACACTCACGAGGCCGAGAACGCCGAGTCGGCGGCCAACTTTGTGGAACGGACCGGGCATGCTCACCTCCCTGGTCGCCATGGGATCTCCGAATGACTAGAAAGCGTCACGGTATCGCAACACAAATGAAATACTCCAGGCGCGGCCGCACAGATTCCGTCACCGGGCGGGTTCCGAACTCGCAAAACCGCAGGTCAGACGGCAAGATGAGGGGGTGACAGTTGTCGCCGTCGTCCTGGCTGCCGGGGCCGGATCCCGGTTCCTCGGGCCAACACACAAGCTGCTCGCCCCCTTTCGGGGGCGCACGGTGGTCGAGGTCGCGGTGGCGGCGGCCGTTGCCGCAGGTATCGGCCCCGTCGTCGTGGTGACCGGGGCGGTCGAGCTCCCCGTCGACACCTCGGCCGACTCGAGGACCAGCGTCGCTCACAACCCACGCTGGGCCGAGGGACAGGCCACATCACTTCACCTCGGTATCGAGCGCGCCCGATCACTCGGCGCGGACTCGGTGGTCGTCGGACTCGGCGACCAGCCGCTTGTGACCCCCGAGGCGTGGCGATCGGTCGCCGCCGCCACCACCGCGATCGCCGTAGCGACTTATGAAGGCGAACGTGGCAATCCGGTGAAGCTCGACGCAAGTGTGTGGGCCGAACTGCCGACATCGGGTGATCACGGCGCGCGTCACCTCATCCGCCTGCGCCCCGAACTCGTTTCAGAAGTAGCCTGCGCTGGTTCCAGTGCCGACATCGACACTCAGGAGGACCTCGACCGATGGATCTGAATCACTCATTCACCGTGAACCAGCCGGTGGCCGAAACCTGGAAGGTTCTCACCGATCTCGAGCGCATTGCGCCGTGCCTGCCCGGAGCTCAACTCCAAGAAGTCCACGGCGACGTCTTCAAGGGTGTCGTGAAGATCAAGGTCGGCCCGATCACCGCCCAGTTCAAAGGCGAGGCGCAGTTCACCGAGAAGGACGACGCCAACTTCAAGGCCGTCCTGAAAGCGAGTGGCCGCGACACCGGAGGCAAAGGCAACGCTTCGGCGACCATCACCGCCGAACTCGTTCAGGTGACCCCGACTTCGACCACCTGCAACGTGGTCACCGATCTTTCGATCACCGGAAAAGTTGCCCAGTTCGGTCGTGGCGCGCTCGCCGATGTGAGTGAAAAGCTCCTCGCGCAGTTCGCCGACAACCTGAACGCGCTCATCGAGGAGCAGGCCGGTGCACCACAAGCCGCACCGGCTCCGGCCGCGGCACCGACGACAACAGGTGAACCTCAGGTGCGCAAGATCGAAGGTCCGGCGGCCGAACCGTTGAACCTCGGCGATGTCGCCGGCGGCGCGGTCATGAAGCGCGTCTTGCCGATCCTCGCCGGACTCGCCGCTGCGCTCCTCTTCGTTCGCCGTATCTTCCGCCGCCGCAAGGACAGTTGAGCGTTTCCGACCACGACCGGGTACGTGCCCTACTGGGGCGCGAACCGAGTGGCCGTTTCGAAGTCGTCGTGCGCGATGCGACCGGAGACCCCGTGGTCATCCGCAACGCACCCTTTCTCGACGATGGCACCCCCATGCCGACCCTCTATTGGCTGTGCGGCGAAGAGGAATATGTGGCGGTGAGCCGCCTCGAGGCCGAAGGTGGCGTCGACCAGGCCGAATCCGAAGTTGACCCCGTGGCTCTCCGGGAGGCGCACGCGCGCTACGCCGCCGAGCGCGACTCGCTCATCGAGCCGAACCATCTCGGACCTCGCCCGTCGGGTGGAGTTTGCGGCACGCGTCAGGGCGTCAAGTGTCTGCACGGTCATTACGCATGGTTCCTGGCCGGTGGTGACGATCCGGTCGGTCGTTGGGTACAGGAACGTTTGTCGGAGGCTGCGACGTGAGCGTCGGTGCGATCGACATCGGCACGAACTCGACCAACCTCCTCGTGGTCGACGACGACGGCCGAACACTCGAACGCGTCGTCACCGTGACCCGGCTCGGCCGCGGTGTCGATTCGTCGCGACGACTCGCCGACGACTCGATGGATCGCACACTCGAGTGCTTGCGCGATTACGCGCGAGTGTTCGAAAGGCACGGGGTGGCCAAGGCTCGCGTGACGGCCACCAGCGCGGTACGTGATGCTGCGAACCGCCGCGAATTCACCGACCGGGTGCGCGCGATGTCAGGTTTCGAACTCGAACTCTTGTCCGGACCCGACGAAGGTCGCCTCGCCCACCTCGGCGCGACACTCGGCCTCGAGATACCCGAGGGCCCGCATCTCGTGATCGACATCGGTGGCGGCTCGACCGAAATCGTTCTCGGCCTGCGATCGAACGGATCCACCACGATGAACACTGCGCGCAGCATCGACGTCGGCGCCGTGCGCCTGACCGAGCGGCACTTGGCGTCCGATCCGCCCCGACCCGAAGAACTCGTGAACGCCATCGGCGACACCTACGACCTACTGGACGACCTGATCCGCGACGAACCTGATCTTGCGTCCGCGAAACAGCTGATCGGAACATCGGGGACGATCGTCACCGTGGCGGCCGTCGAGGTGGGTCAGCGAACATTCGATCCGTCGGCACTGCACGGCATGGAACTCACCCGAGCCGCCGTCGAGGACGTCTTTCGCACGCTCGCCACCGAATCACTCGCCGACCGGCTCCACAATCCAGGGCTTCCCCACGACCGCGCCGACGTGATCGTGGGTGGCTGCTGTGTGTTGGTCGCCCTCATGCGCCGATGGGACGCGCCTCATGTCACGGTCTCGGCTCACAACATCCTCGACGGAATCTGTGCTGAACTTCTGGGGTCATGGTGAGCAAGTCGTCGAGCACCACCGAAGGTCACCCGTCGCGACCGAACGCGCTCCGGCTGTACGGCCGACGCGTGATGCTGCGACCTCTCGTCGCGCCCGACTTCGCCTCCTGGTCGGAGATCCGCCGACGCAACCACGACTGGCTCACGGTGTGGGAGCCGGCAAAGACCTCGTTCTCACCCGATCCGGCGGCCGATCGTGAAGCCTTTGCGGCGCGCTGCAACATGCGCGATCGCGATCGCCAGTCGGGTGTCGGGTATTCGTTCGGACTCTTCGTCGACAACAACCTGGCCGGCGAGGTGAACCTCAACAACGTCGTGCGCGGCGCTTTGCAGACCGGAACCATCGGTTACTGGATCGATCAGGCCAAGGCCGGCCGCGGGTACGTGGCCGAAGCCGTGGTGGTGATGTTCCGGTACGCCTTCGAACAACTCGGCTTGCATCGGGTGGAGATCTGCATCATCCCGCGCAATCACAACAGCCACCGGGTCATGCAGAAACTCGTCATCCGCGAAGAAGGCACGGCGCTTCGCTTCCTCGAGATCAACGGCGTCTGGGAGGACCACGTCCGTTACGGAATCACCGCCGAGGAATGGCAAGAGCGCGCCGACGACTTCGCCGACGAGTGGTTGTAGAAGACGTCGAGTCTCAGGCCGAGTCGGCCAACCGTCGATAGGCCTCGTTCTTCCGACGACGAACGACCGTGCGGCGTTTCCAGTCCTTGACCTTCCAGTGTCGAAGTCGCCGGCTGCCGTCGAGCTTCTTCAGGGCTCGGGCCGCATCGTGATGGTGACTCGGCTTCCATTCGGCACCGGGATCCACCACGTCGTCGGCTTCGACTCCGTGGCTGACCAGTTCGGCCAAACCGTGGAGTTCGCTGCGAACGCGATGTCGTTCGGCATGGGCGTGGGCTCGCAACTCCGCTCGAGGAAGCGGTACCGCCTCCTCGGTTCGATGGCGCTTGCTCATCGGTCCCCCTTTCACAGGTTCCGTTGAACTCTCCCCTTGAGTCGCAACGTACTCCTCCCGGCGGAGAAATCAAGCGCGATCTTCGGGGACCAAAGTCCTTCGGCCCGGGGTGAGCTTTTGGCCCAGTTACTTGTTGGCCCTGCTACTTGGATTTGCCCGAGATCTTGGCCTGCAGGGCAGCGATCCGTTCGGCGAACCATGGCTGGCGAGTACTCCAGAGCTGTGGGGTCAGTTCTCGGGCCACGGCGTCTTCGTGCACCGAGATGTCGGCGACGGCCTTGATGGTCTTTTTGGTTTCGATGACGAGCTCGCGTGGTGCCGACGCCGCGCGCGCCGCCATCTCATGAGCGACATCGAGCAGGCGATCGTCGTCGACGCACTTGTATACGAGTCCGAGCCTTTCGGCTTCCTCGCCGTCCAGGATCTCACCGAAGAGAACGGTGGCCATGGCGGTTTGCGGACCGGCGATCCGCCGCAGCATCCATGTGTGTCCGCCACCCGGATGAATGCCGATCTGCAGAAAGCGGGTGTCGAAGCGTGCCCGGCGCGCCGCAACTCGCACATCGCATCCGAGAGCGAGATTCATACCGGCGCCCACGGCTGCGCCGTTCACTGCAGCCAGAGTGGGCAACTCGCTGCGCGCGATGCGCAGGAATCCTTCGTAGATGTTGCCGAGACTTTCCGCCGAGCTCTGCTGGAGATTGCCGAGGTTGGCTCCCGCACAGAAAGCCGGTGCGGTTCCGGTGACCACGATCGCTCCGATCGAGGGATCGTTCTCGATGTCGTCCATGGCGGCGGTGATCTCGGCGACCATCGGAGCCGTGAGGGTGTTGCGCTCGGCTGGATTGTTGAGCGTGATCGTGGCGACGCCATCGGCGCGGTCGAGGAGAACAAGTGATTCGGTCACCGGCCAAGTCTCGCACGGGCTTGGGTTGCGCCTAGAGTCCCGCGGGTGAGCGACGACCCCAAGTCCCGACCAGCCGCCACCGTGGTGGTGGCCCGGCCTTCGGAGTCGTCAGGATGTGGACTCGAAGTACTTCTGCTGCGTCGCAGTGACGTCGGCGCGTTCGCCGGCATGTGGGTCTTCCCCGGTGGGCGGGTGGACACCGACGATCACGGGAGTTCGGATCTCGAACGAGCCACTGTGGCTGCGGTGCGCGAAGCACGCGAAGAAGTCGGTCTCGACCTCGACCACGGGTCGCTCGTCACGTGGAGCCACTGGACCCCACCGACTGTGGCCCCGGTTCGTTTCACCACGTGGTTCTTCGTCGCGCCCTGGACCGGACAGGACGTCGTGATCGATGGGCATGAAATCGTCGATCATCGATGGCTCGCACCCGATCTCGCGCTCGGCGCCGGTCTTCCCATGGCCCCGCCCACCATCGTCACTCTGCACGAGATACACGAAGCCGGCGATCCGTCGGCGGTGTGGCGCGGGCCGGTGTCGCCACCGGCGTACGTGACGCGTCCGGCCAAGTCGGCCGATGGCACGGCCGTTCTTCTCTGGCAGGGCGATGCCGGTTACGAGTCGGGTGATGCCGATGCCCCCGGACCGCGCAACCGATTGGTGATGCCCGATGGTCTCGGTGGGCCGACCTGGACCTACGTCCGCCAGATGTAGCGTGACGCACGATGCTCGATCATGTCTTCACCGATGTCATCAGTGCATTGCGCGATGCATTCGAGCGCGCGTTCCTCGAACGTCAGGCTTTCGAGGAACACTTCCAGGTCGACGTCCTGCTGGGTGACATCACGTGGGAGACGAGTTACGGACTCCCCGGTGAAGGACTCCCACCACGCGTGGTGGCACACATCACCTTCGACTGGCCCTCGTGGAGCCAGACCGCATATCGCCGTTGGTACGTCGAGGAATCCGTCGACGAACAGCCGGCCATCGAGATGGAGATCGTGCTGCGCATCCAACGCATCCGCGATGCTCCCGAGCTCGACACCGTGCGCAGGATTCTGCCGACCCTGAGCCCGATGATCGGCGACGGTCGCCTGGAACGCGCCGGCCTCACGGTGGAGGCCACCTACCTCGACGACGAAAGTCCGGCCGAGTACGCGGTGGAGGCCACGTACGAAGGCCTCTATGAACTGGCCGACTCGTCGCTCGCCGATGGAGCCAACGCGCTTCTCGATGAACACTTCGGTGCGCTTGGTGGATGGATCGCCGCCATGCTCGTCAAACTCGGTGACGTGAAGTACGCGTTCTTGCCGGCCGATTCCGAGGACTGATGACCCGCCCTGAGCGATCAGTGACCGCTCGACAACAATTCGTAGGCCGGATTCAAGAAGGTCAATCCCGATTCCGAATCGACGGCTACGCCCTCGAGGAGAAGATGTCTTCCCAGAGTGATCCCACCGATCGAGCGTCGACCGGACCAAACGGCAACGGCCCGACCCGTACCGTCGTCCAGAACGACCTCGAGACTCGGTAGACCTCGCGCCGGCCGCGCCCGCATCCGGACGACCTGGCCAGAGACCTTTGCCCGGACGCGGGCATGCAGTTGTCCGAGTGGAGTGCAGTCACTTCCGACCAGCGTCGCTTCCTCTCGCCTGGTTCGCCGTAGGAACGCCATCACTCGACCTCCGTAGCCCCCACGAGGATCGACTTCACTTGAGCTTCGGATTCACCAACGACCAGTACGAGCACCTCATCGGCGTCGCGGAGTCGAAGATCGTCGCTCGGATGTACGACGTGACCATCACGTACCACGGCGACGACGACCGACTCGCGTGGCAGACCGATTTCTCCGATCGGACGCCCGACCGCCGGCGAGCTCGAAGCCAAAGTGACCTCGGCGAGCTGCGCACGCCCGTGTTCGAAGGACAGAATTCGAACGAATGACCCGACGTTGACGGCCTCTTCCACGAGAGCTGTCAACAGATGCGGCGTCGACACCGAAACATCGACACCCCACATTTCGTTGTACATCCACTCGTTGTTCGGATTGTTGACCCGAGCGACCACCCGAGGAGCCCCGAACTCCTGCTTGGCGAGGAGCGAGATGACGAGGTTGTCTTCGTCGTCTCCGGTCACTGCTGCCACCACCTCGGCGGTGGCACAGCCCGCTCGACTCAAGACGTCGACTTCACAGGCGTCTCCGAGCACCCGCTTCCAGAGCTGGGCCTCGTCGCGTCCGAGAGCATCGGGATCGTTGTCGACGATCGTCACGTCATGACCTGCTTTGGAGAGCTGTCCGGCCATGTAGCGCCCAACGCTGCCCGCACCCGCGATCACGATCCTCACGGATGTCCCCCTTCGCTCGATCCGAAGAATTCATCGACGGCACTCAATGCGCCCGTCGAAACCATGACTTGCACGATGTCTCCCTCCTGCAGGAGAGAGGTAGCAACAGGAAGGCGTGCTTCGCCATGGCGCGTGAGAAGCGCAACCCGGCCTCCGGAGGACTCCAGGTCAGCCAGAGCGCGACCGGCCGTGGTGGCCCCCACCCGACGTTCGACCAACACGAATGTCGACGATGGATCCGACCAGAGGACCTTGGACGAGTCGGGGGCCAACAATGACAGAATCTGGCCGCTTGCCCACGACACCGTCGCAACGGTCGAGATCCCGAGTCTTTGGTAGATCGCTGCTCGTTGAGGATCGTAGATCCGCGCCACGACCTTCTCGATCCCGTACATCTCGCGAGCAACTCGCGCGATCAGGATGTTCGAATTGTCGCCATTGGTGACTGCCAGCACCGCGGCGGCCTCGGCGATTCGCGCCGATTGAAGAACCGTCCGGTCGAAACCGATGCCGGCAACGGTGTCACCGACGAAATCCTCTCCGAGTCGGCGAAAGGCCGACGGTCGACGATCGACCACGACGACGGAGTGCCCTTCCTTGGAGAGTGACCGCGCGACAGTCGACCCAACTCGGCCGCATCCAACGACGATGACATGCACTAGATGCCTCCTCCTTCTTGCACTACGGGGTCCGCGTCCATGTGTGTTGGAACGGACACAACTGCGGTATGCGGTCGCTGAAGGAGACGGGCTTTCAGCGCGAAGGCGCTGCCATTGTGCAGCCATTGAGTCCGCCACGACGTCACGAATTCCGGGATGACGACGGTGATGATGTCCCCTTCATGCCGTTCGTCCAACTCATCGAGGAATTCGAGAACGGGTCGAGTGAGCTCGCGGTATGGCGAGTACACCGTATGTAGCTCGATCGGTACCTCGTAATCGGCCCATTGCTGTTCGATCCGACGACGATCGTCGTCATCGCTCGCGACCGTCACCGCGAAAAGTCGGTCCGGGTTGAGAGACTTCGCATACTGGAGGCCGTGAAGTACGCCTTTGTTGATCCCACCGACGAGGACGACCATCGTGTGGGTTTCTCGCTCCGGCCAATAGCCAGGTTCCGAGCGCACGGCTTCGCGACCACGGGCGTAATGCCGTCCGATGCTCCGGAACCCGGCAACCATCGCCGGAATCAATAGGGCTGGAATCCATGCTCCTTCGGTGAACTTCGAGACCACGACGATCACCGCGATCAGTCCCGTCGTCACCGCGCCGATCGCATTGAAGACCAGAGCAACGCGCCAACGGGCCTCCCGATGTCGAAGGTGGTGTCGGACCATTCCGGTCTGGCTGAGTGTGAATCCGGTGAAGACTCCGAACGCATACAGCGGAATGAGTTTCGAGATGTCGCCTTTGAAGGCGACGATCAGCAAGCTCGAAACCCCCGCCAGGAAAATCACGCCGTTCGAGAAGACGAGACGCGCCCCTCGATTGAAGAACTGGCGAGGCAGGAATCCGTCGCGGGCGATGATCGACGCCAACCGAGGAAAGTCTGCGTAAGCAGTATTCGCCGCAAGGATGAGGATCATGAACGTGGCGATCATGGTGAGCCAGAACATGACGCCCTTGCCGTTGTAGAGATATTCGGCCATCAGGCCGAGTCCGTTGCCATCGCGTTCACCACGGAAGGGCTTGAGTCGAGAGGCCAGCACTGAAACACCGAAGAAGCAGCTGCCAAGAATGGCCCCCATCCACATCAACGTGATGGCCGCATTGCGACTTTCCGGTTTTCGAAAAGCCGGCACGCCGTTCGATACGGCTTCGACGCCCGACAGGGCAACCGCTCCCGAAGAGAAGGCCCGCAGAAGCATCATGAGCCCGAGACTCTTCGCGCCATCGCGGACCTCGATCGCATCAGCGCTCAAGAGCCGATCGGGAATCGGTCCGATGTGTTGAACGAAGATCCGATACAGGCCGGTGCCGATCAGAATGAGGAGCATCAGAATGTAGAAGTAGGTCGGCCCGGCGAAGGCCGCACCCGATTCCTTCACGCCCCTCAGATTCATCACCGTCATGATGAACACGCAAAGCAGACAGACCGGCACGGTCCATCGATGATCGAATCCCGTGGCCGTCCGGATCGCCAACACTCCGCCGGCGACGCTCACTGCGACAGTCAGGATGTAGTCGACCAACAACGACGATCCGGCAACCAGCGCGGGAAGTGTGCCGAGGTTTTCTCGACTTACGATGTAGGAACCGCCGCCACTGGGATAGGCGAATATCGTCTGTCGATACGACACGACGACGATGGCCATCAGTACACAGACGACGATGGCGATCGGAAGCAACGGACGAAAGGCAGTCGCGCCGATCCCGGCCTGCAACAGCAGCACGACGAGGATCTCGTCGGTTGCGTAGGCAGTGGAGGAGATCGCGTCGGACGCGAAGACCGGCAGAGCCACGACTCGACTGAGGCGCTGGTGCTGTTCCTCATCGCTTGCGAGAGGTTTGCCGATCAGGATCCGCTTGAGTGCTGCCATAGTTCGACCTTGGGGCCAAACAACACTGCCGTCGGAGCCTGACGGGGAGGCGGAACTTAGCGCTTTCTTAGCGCTCGCTCACCGACCTGAACCGATAGCCGAGACCAGGTTCCGTCAAGAAATAGCGAGTCCGTCCCGCTTCCGGCTCGAGCTTGCGGCGGATATGCGCAAGATGAACCCGTAAGTAGTTGGTCTCCGTTCCGTACTCCGGCCCCCACACTGCCCGCAGAAGCTCCACGGCGGTCACGAGCGTGCCATCACGACGAACCAGGTACTCGACGATCGCCCATTCGGTTGGAGTCAGCCGGATCTCACCGCTCACTCCGATGACTCGCTTGGCGGCCAGGTCGACCAGGAAGTGTTCAGTCGAAACCGCCGGCGTCTCGTCCGCCGTCGTGCTCCGACGCAACGCGGCTCGCACTCGAGCCATCAGTTCCCCCATGTCGAACGGTTTCGACACGTAGTCATCGGCGCCGGCATCGAGAGCACCCACCTTGTCGAATTCCTCGTCCCGTGCCGACAGGATGATGATCGGCGTGCTGGTCCAACCTCGCAAGCGCCGAATGACCTCCATGCCCGACAACCCCGGAAGCCCGAGATCGAGAATCACGAGGTCGGGACGCACCGAAGCCGCGGCCTCGAGAGCAGCGTGACCATCGGCGACGAGTTCGACTTCGTGACCTCTGGCCCGAAGATTCGCCCCCAACGTTCGCAAGAGTGACGGCTCGTCCTCGACGCAGAGTATGCGGCTCATGCGTGCGCTCCTTCGGACCGCGGCAGCATGACGACTGCGGTGAGCCCACCACCCGGTGTGTCTCTCAGTTCGAGTCGCCCACCCATCGCCGCGATCATCCGGTCGGCTATCGAGAGTCCGAGACCCAGACCGCCGCTCTTCGTCGAATCGCCGAGCCGATGAAAAGGTTGAACGACTGTTTCTTTCAATTGATCGCTGATTCCCGGCCCGTGATCGATCACATGGATTTGAATTTCACCGTGGTGGGAATGGGCGCGGACGGTGACCCGTCCACCCTGCGGACTCCAATGCAACGCATTTTCGATCAGGTTCCCGAGCACCCTCTCGAGGAGTGCCGGATCGGCTTCCATGTCGTCTATCGACGACGAATCCTCGAGGTCCACCGAGACGGCGCGTCCACCCAGACCATCGATCACCGTGGGAAGTACCTCATCGAGACCCACCACGCGGGTCGATGGTCGAACGACCCCGGCTTCGAGACGACTGAGGTCGAGAAGGTTCATGACGATCGATGTCAACCGATCGGTCTCGCTCTCCACGGATGCAAGGAACTCTCCACGGATCTCTTCGGGCCAGGAGACATCCGTCTGTCGAAGGCTGGACACGGATGCCTTGATATTCGCCAACGGTGATCGAAGATCATGGGAGACGGCACGAAGGATCGCAGTTCGGAGATCGTCGGCCGCCTCCAGGGTCTCGGCCTCGATCGCCTTGGTCCGTAGACGCTTTTGTTCGAGGGCAGTTCCCACCTGTCGAAGCACGACAAGTAGTAGTCGATGATCGTCGGCGGTGAGCGGTCCACCACGCGCCAGAAATTGAGACTTCGAATCGATGGTGAGCGCCAGAGTGGCCTCGGTCGCCGACTGTGGCGGCCGGACACCCGAGCCGGCGAGTACCTCGGTCGACTCCGCAGAACGACTCGTGATGGACACCGCCTCGAAACCGAACGTCGACCGAAGAAGGTCGACCACCGGATCCATGGAATCCGCTTCCGTCACGAGGGCGAATTCGGAGAGCGCCTCGGCCTCCCTTCTCGCCCGTTCGGCTTCGCGGGTACGTCGAGCATTCATCGATACGAAGGCCGAAATGATCACCGAGGCCGAGACGAAGACGCCCAGCTCGAGGATGTTCTCTCCTCTGCTGATTCGGAACGTGTGGTAGGGAGGAATCAGATACCAATTGGCGATCAGCGGAGACGCCAGAGCCGACACGAGGCCGGGCCACCGACCTCCGATGGCTGTGACCACCACGACCGTGAACAAATACAGCGACAAAGCGGTCGCCACGGAAATGGTGCCACGATTGGCAACGAGGGTCATCGTCAGTCCCAGGAGCACGAAGGCCGCCAACAGGTAGCCGGCCAGACGGCGACCGCTCGGCACCTCGTCGGTCGAGAGAATCCACGATCGACGGAACGCTTCTCGTCGATTCGGGACCAAGTGGATGTCTATGTCATCGGCACTTCTGACCAGCGATGCCGCCACCGTCGATCCGACTCGACGAGATCGTGCCGCGGTCCCCACGACGACTTGTGTCGCCGAAACGGACCGTGCGAAAGCCATGAGGTCACGACCAACCTCGGTGCCCTTCATTTCGACGTAGCGCCCGCCAACAGCTTCGACCGCACGCCGTCGAGCCTCGGCCGAGTGCGCAACGACGTCCGATGAGGGATCGGCGACGTGCACTCCGATCAATTCAGCCCCTGTTTCTTGCGCCAGGCGAGCCGCCCGTCGCACGACAAGGGTCGACGATGCCGCCTCGCCCACCCCCACGACAACGCGTTCGACCAATTCGCGATCGTCTTCGACTCGACCCGACAAATGAGCCGCCATCCAGCGAAGCAACAACAGACGAAGTCGCGCGAAGGCATCGGTATTGAAAACATCGGCGTCGGCGGGACGTAGTTCGTCGGCGACGAAAACGTTCCCATGGGCGATTCGACGGCGGATGGCTTCTGGCGTGGAATCGACGATTTCGATCTGCTCGGCTCCCGACATGAATCGATCGGGCACGAACCCGTCGGGCTCGCGGTCGATGATCTGAGCGACTGGCTCGGCAAGTGACGCGAGATGCTGAACGTTCGCGGTGGCAATGACGTCCACTCCTCCTGCGAGAAGCCTTTCGACCAATTCCCAGTGGAATGGGGAATCCGATTGCTGGTTCGAGCGGCGTCCGAGTTCATCGACGAGGACGACCGCCGGCTGGAGGTCGAGCAAAGCTTCGATATCGATCTCGGCAGGGAGCGGCATCCCGCACATGAGTTCATCGAGCATTTCCTTCGTGCGTGGTCGCCCGTGCGAATCGACCCAGCCGATCACGATCTCGGTCCCCCGCCGGCGTCGACGCAGGGCTTCGTCCAGCATGGCGAACGTGGTACCGACGCCGGCGGCGGCGCCGATGTAGATGCGCAGCCGGCCTCGTCTCACTGGCTCATTCTGCCCGTGAAGACGGTCCGGGCCTCGACGCCAGGCGTGCTCAGATCTGAGCTTCGACCTGGCGTATGAAGTTGACGATCGTCGATCGGCGGGCGACCACCGGACCGCTGCCCGCGGTCGGCGTGAGAACGATCCGACATCGAATTCTCGGATCGGCGAACTCGGCGGCCGCACCGCCTTCCGGGATGACGAGATCGTTCGCTCGACCGGAAGTGCTGCTGGTCGCAATGAGCGGAAGTTCGGGATTCGGGTCGAATTCAAGATGGGCGATCAGCGAACTCAACTCCGCACCCGAGGATGCGATCGACCTCTCCCACACCTCGCGCACCGAGCATCCTTCGGAGAGGAGTTCGAACATTTCACCGGAGAGCCGCGTCGCATGACCATGGACACGCCATCGGACTTCACCACGAACACGAACCGCCGTCCAAAGGCTCACTCCCACCCCGAAAGACACGAGGAGTACGACCATCGTGATGTCGGCACCCGACGTGATACGCAGTGATCCGACCGGTTCGGTGTGGAAATAAGTCAGACCGGCGGCGGCGGCGATCGATGTGGAGAGCCCCGCTGGCCAGTGGATCATGCCGACCACCGTCACGAGGACGGCCAGGCCGAGAGCGACATTGGCGACACCGAGGCTTTCGCGAACCGAGGACGTCGCCGCCGAGATAATCAAAGAAACGATGGGTCCTCCGAAGAGGACGGCCGTCATCAGACGAGAGGCCCGCGTGATTCCACTGGTTGCCATCGGGAGGAGTTTGGTGCGATCTCCAATGGATTCCGGCGTTCTTCACGAATTCTTAGCAGCCCGCTCGGTATCTACAATTCGCCAACCGTCGATTCGAACGAAGTATTCCCCGGGTGAACGGAGCCACCATGTCCGATGTCGTGCTGTTCGAGGTGAGCGAGCGAATCGCCACCATCACGTTGAACCGACCCGAGGCGCGTAACGCGCTCTCGAGCGAGGTTCTTCGTCTGCTCCCGCAGAGAATGCGCGAGGCCAACGAACGCGAGGATGTCGATGCCGTGATCCTCACCGGCACCGACCCGGCGTTCTGCGCCGGACTCGACCTGAAGGAGTTGGGTTCGACGGCGGGCAATCTCGGATCGGGTTCGGGTGCCGATGGCCGACCGAATGCCGATGGCGTGCGCGGTCCGTTCCCGCATCTCGACAAACCGCTCATCGGTGCCGTGAACGGAGTGGCGATCACCGGCGGGTTCGAGTTGGCACTCAATTGTGATTTCCTCGTCGCCTCGGAGAATGCCAAGTTCGGCGACACGCACGCGCGCGTCGGCGTGATGCCCGGCTGGGGTCTCACGGTTCTGCTGCCACAGGCGATCGGCGTACGGCGGGCACGCGAGATGAGCTTCACCGGCAACTTCATGCTCGCTAATGAGGCACTCGGATGCGGGCTGGTGAATCACGTCGTGCCCCACGCCGATCTGGTGCCGTTCACCCGTCGACTCGCGCTCGACATCATCGGCAACGATCAACCCGGAGTGCGTCAGATCCGACGCACTTATCGGGACATCCATGCCGAAAAGAGCGGGTGGGAGATCGAAGCG
>JBEGQB010000009.1:0-17147 GCA_041181165.1 Actinomycetota bacterium | reverse complement strand
GCTTTGATCATCGGAACTCGCAGAGCGCGCATGGAGGCCACGAGGGCCGGCGACGCCGTGCCGAGCTCCTCGGAGCATGCGGCTTGTGAATCGAGGTCGGCGGCCACGGTGTCGATCTCGGCCAGGATCTTTTCGATCGTCCGGGGTGTGCGCATCAGAAGACTCCTTCGTAACTTCCGCCATCCATCTGGATGTTCTGACCACTGAGGTATCCGGACTGGGCCGCGCAGAGGAAAGCAAAGGTGTCGCCGAGTTCTTCTGGACGACCGAGCCGGTGGGCGCGAATCGAAGCGATCTGCTCGGCTCGCGCTTCTTCGTAAGTGATCCCTTTCATCTTCATGACCACCTGGGCCATCTGCTCCTGACGCGCGGTGTCGAAACGCTCGGGCAGGATCTGGTTGATCGTCACGTTGTGTCGAGCGACGTTCTTCGACAGGCCTTTGAGCACGCCGGTCAATCCGAGCCGAGTGCCGTGCGACAGACTCATCATCGAATTGGGTGATTTGACCATCGCCGAAGAGATCGCCACGATGCGCCCGAAGCGCCGCTCGCACATCCCGGGCAACACCTTCTGAACGAAAGCAAGCGGTCCGACAAGGCCGTGGTTCAAGGCCTGCATCCATTGGTCGGCCTGGAGGTCGGCGAACTGAGCCGGACTCGGACCTTCGCCATTGAGCAGAACGATGTCGGGCTCGGGCGCAGCCGCGAGGAGGCGCACCTGTGTCTCCTCGCTACCGGCGTCTCCCACCACGGGTGTGGCCTGCACTCCGAAAGCGGTCGCGATTTCATGTGCGGCCCGATCGACATCGGCCGCGGTCCGACCATTGACGACGACGTTCACTCCTTCGCGGGCGATGCTCTCGGCACACGCCCGGCCCAGACCGCGGCTCGATCCGAGAAGTATCGCCCACCTGCCGGAGATTCCAAGGTCCATCTGATCAGCGCAATCCGAGGGCCTCGCGTGCCGCAGCGATCTGCTTCACGTCGGGCGGATTGATGAATGCTTCGGGTGGATTCTTGGGTCCCCACACCGAGAATCCGGCCGGGCCGTCGGCTCCGTCCCAGTCGTCGCGACGATGTACGCGGTCCCACACCTCGTCGTCGACGATCTGATCCATGTCGGAGAAGAACTCGAACATGTTCCCGGCCGGATCGCGCATGTACCAGAACACGTTCGAACCGAGATTGTGTCGGCCGATGCCGACGACATCGGAGTCCGGATCCTCGGCCAGGACCGATGTGCCGAACTGGCCGACGGCATCGATGTCGTCGACCTCCACTGCGTAGTGGTTGAGGTACGACGTCGGACCCGGCTGGATGAGGAGGTTGTGGTGATCGGACTCGACGCGCATGAAAGTGAGTGCACGATTGAACATGCCATCGGAAACTCGGAAACCGAGGGTGTCGACGTAGAAGTCGCCGGCTTCCCGGAACATCGGAGTGGCCAGTACCACGTGGCCGATACGGCGCGGCGGAGGTGGTGTCTGGTTCGTCACCGCATCGGCTCGCACGTCACGGCGCGCTTGCTCCCCCGGGCCGTTGAAGGCGCGGTGTTGAGCCGGGGTCAGCGGATGCGGCTGACCCACGTCGATCACGATCGAGTGTCCGAAGATGGGATCCGTGCACGTGAGGGTCGTGCCCGACGACTGCGCTGCAACACCGGCGGCGGTCAGCCTCCGAGCGATCGCCGCCAGATCCTCTTCGCTCTCGCTCGACAAGTGCATCTTGGACAGATGCCGATACGAGCCCTCGGCCACCGCCATTTGGACGGGTCGGTCGATCGTGCCGAGAACACCGGGTGACGTGGCCCTCATGCCGCGGCGCAACCAGAAGTCGAATGTCGCCTGTGGGTCGGGAACCGAGATCTCGATGTCGAGGAGTCCGTTGAGAGCCATCAGACACCGGCCTCGGCGTCCATGGCCTCCCATACTTCGGTCAGAACTCGAGACGCGCTCACCGCCACCGGCCAACCGGCGTAATGCGCGACATGTGTGATCATCGCTTCGAGTGTCGAACGCTCGATACCAAGGTTTCGAGCCCCGCGGAAATGGAGGAACTGTTCGGCCTCGCGTCCGGTGGCAACCAAGACGGTGCAGGTGATCAGCGAACGCTGTTCGACCGAAAGTCGCTCGTCCTGCCAGATCTCGCCGAAGAGGTGGTCGACCGTGTGTTTCATCAGATCGGCATGCACACCCTTGGTGGGCGGCAGACCCTTGAAGAGTCGCCCCGCCAGTTCTCGCCCTTGATCCCTCGTCATGTCCCCTCCATCACCCGTGGCCGGGCCACCCTTCGTCGTCCCGGAAAGCTTGTGACAAGCCCTGGACGAGATATTACGATGTCGTATTATTCGAAGTCAAAGTAATTCTTCGCCGGTCAGAACGGAAGCAGGGGGCATGCGGACGGCAGACATCCTCGAGGACACCATCTCGACCTGGACCCAGCAACGGCCCGACCTCGACTTCGACGGCATGACGTTGATCCTGAAGATGGGGGCTGTCGTCCGTCAGATGACCGAGTCGCTTCGTACGGAATTCGAAGGACTCGGGATCACCGTGGCCGAGTTCGATGTGCTGGCCACCCTTCGGCGAACCGGGCCCGACTCCGCCCTCACACCATCGCTCATTGCCGAGGTCGCCATGGTCAAACCGAGTGGACTCTCACATCGCCTGAACCGACTCGAGGCCGCTGGTCTGATCGAGCGCACACTCGATCCCGACGATCGTCGTAGTTCGCTCGTGCGCATCACATCGGCCGGCCGACGGGTCGTGGACCGCGCAGTAGAAATTGTGGTCGTGAAGAAGAACACTTGTTGCTCCGCACTCGATGACCATCAACGTCGGAGCCTGCAATCACTTCTCGACCTCCTGATCGACGGAGCCGATTGCTGATGACCGAAGCGCTCACCTGGAACTCCCCGGCCCGGGCCACTGGGCACTCGATCGGTCGCACGTGAACCGTCCGGCCACTCTCATCAGCCAGGAGATCCAATCTCATGGAACCGCGATCGGAACCCGACGCACTTTCCGCGACCTCGGCGCACCGCTCGATGCTCTCGACTTCCAGTTTGTGAACGGACTCGTCTACTCGCGCGTCCGACCACTCATTCGGCCGGACCATCCGGCGAAAAGTCTCCCGCCACTGCCTGCACTCAAGATCCTGATCCGGATACATCCCGAAATGCGTCGCCGTGCTCGACGATCCAACACGACCCTGTCGAATCGTCCCTGGCGCAAAGTTTCCGAGGACTGGAGTCGCCCCGGCGGAACCCGTCAGCAATGCGAGGAGCGGAATCTCGCCCTGCAGGAAATCGACCTCCAAGGGCTCTCCGATGAGGAATTGATCGCCCACGCACGTCGAGTCTTCGATCACTCGCGCGAAATGTGGGAACTCCACTTCTGGCTCCACGGCTTCGATGTCTGCCCCATCGGATTCCTGATCTCGAGCGCGCCCGAGTGGGGTCTGACTCCGGCCGATGTGATCCCGTTGCTCGAAGGGGCCTCTCCGTCGACCACGGAAGCCGAACGTGTGCTCCACCGAATCCGAGAGGCCGTCGAGGCATCGGGACGAACCGTCGGCTCACTCGATGACATACGCGCCGTATCGCCGAGCGTGGCCGCCGATGTCGACCACTTCCTCCGCCTGCGCGGTTCGCTCGTTTTCAGTCGATACGACATCGACGGCTTGTGTCTGCGCGAGGCTCCGGAGGTTCTGTTCTCCACGATCATGGCTTCGCGTGACGACGCCGCCCGACGCGGAGAGGTCGAGAAGCGACTCACCGCCCGGATCGCCGCCGTGCGCGCCCGAGTTCCGGCCGAGTCGCAGGCCGAATTCGACCAACTGCTCACCGAGGCTCGCGTCTCGATGGATCTTCGCGACGACAACGGCCCGCACACCCTGGAATGGCCACTCGGCCTGATCCGCCTGGCGATGCTCGAGATCGGTCGACGGCTCACGGCCAACAGCCACATCGCTCGAGCCGAACATGCGCTCGAACTCGCAATCGACGAAGTCGACGTTGCGCTGTTCGCCGGAGGCGGCCCCGGAGCACAAGTGCTGGCTGATCGTCAGCGTTGGCGCGAAACGGTCGATGTATCGGGCGCTCCGCGAACACTCGGCGATCCCGAACCCATTCCGCCGCTCGAGGCGCTGCCCTCGGGCATGGCCAAACTCGTGCTGAGCGTGCAGTCGGTGCTTTCCGAAGCCGGGATGGACGGCGCCGAACGCACGTCCGGCCTCAGTGGCACCGGTGTCGGTTCTGGCGTGTACCGCGGTCGCGCCTGTCGGGCCGACAACCCGGAGGATGCGGTGACCGATCTCGAACCCGGTGACGTACTCGTCGTTCCGTGCACCACACCGGCCTACAACATGGTGCTACCGTTGGCCGGAGCGATCGTGACCGCCGAGGGAGGCGCACTGAGCCACGCCGCCGTGCTGGCCCGCGAACTCGGCATTCCGGCAGTGGTCGGCGCGCTCGATGCCCTCACGCGGATCCCCGACGGAGCGATCGTCGAGGTCGACGCCGACCGCGGCGAAGTTCGTATCGTCTCGGACAACTGACGTGCGAATCGCCGTCGTCGGAGCCGGCATCGGTGGACTGGCCGCGGCGGCATTCCTCGAACGCTCCGGACACGACGTGCATGTTTTCGAAGCGGCTCGCCAACTCGGTGAAGTCGGGGCGGGTATTCAAATCAGCCCGAACGGCAGTCGGCTCATCGAGCGACTTGGTCGGGGCGATGCTCTGGCCGCCATCGGTACCACTCCGAGCCGCGTCGTGATCCGTCGTTGGCGGGACGACCATCAACTGTCCGAGACACCACTTGGATCCAAGGCGCTCGATCGGTGGGGCGCCCCGTACTACAACGTGTATCGCCCCGACGCGATCGAAGTACTGCTCGGGGCGTGCACCACCAGCGAGTTCCACCTCGGACGACGCGTTGCAGGAATCGACGAGGAATCGACTCAGCCGATTCTCGTTTTCGAGGACGACACGAGGTTCGCCGCCGACCTCGTCGTCGGCGCCGATGGCATTCATTCGAGGGTTCGCCATGCGCTCTTCGGAGAGCAAACCACTCGCTTCAGCGGTTGGGTCGCCTATCGAGCATTGGTCCCGCGTTCGGAGGTTCCGGATCTCGCAGTCGAAGTCACCAATCGCCTCGGCCCCGACGCTCACATCGTCAGCTACTTCGTTGGTCGCCATCAGAGATTCCTGAACCTCGTGTGCATTTCACATGATCCCGATTGGTCGATCGAGTCCTGGAACGAACCCGGCGACAAGAATGCGCTACTCGCTCGTTTCACGAACTGGTCGCCAGTGGTGCGGTCCATCCTCGGGAGCGTCGATCCGGCGGTCTTCCGCTGGGCGCTGCACGACCGTGAACCACTTCCGAGGTGGAGTCGAGGCGCGGTCACACTTCTCGGCGATTCCGCCCATCCGATGGTGCCTTTCATGGCCCAAGGTGCGTGTCAGGCGATCGAGGACGCTGCTGTTCTCGCCCGCGCCCTCGATGAACATGCGGACGTCGACAAGGCTCTCGATCTCTACGAGTCGGCCCGGCGACCACGCACGGCGAACATTCAAGGTCGTTCGTTCGCCAACGCCACAACCTTTCACTTCGCCGATGGTCCCGAGCAGCAGCAACGGGACACCACCTATGCCAAGGTGTCCGCTCTCGGTGACGCGGCGCTGGCGAACTTCGACTGGCTCTACGACTTCGATGCGATGCGCGAGCCGTGGCCGACTCTCGGAGGCTGATCAGCTTCCGAGAGCCTTGGTCAGATTGTCGAGGGTGACTTCCATGTTGCGACGGTTGTGACTGGCTCGATCAGCGACACCACTCAGCACTTTGCCGAGCCAACTCCCCAGCCGGCTGCGATGGTCGATCCAGCTATGCGTGACTCGAGAGCCAGAGGCCGAGGGCTCGATCTCGTAGGCCCAGTCGCACCAACTCCGCCCACCGACCATGAGTGCGAACACGAATCGGCGCGGTTGATCGCATTCGATCACTTTCACCTGAGTGGACCACGAACGTTTGCCGTTGGAGTTCTTCCCCTTGAAGATCGCGCCGACCGCCGGGCCGGTGGCGCCGTTCACCCATTCGCCGCCTTGGTTCTCCGGTGACCACTCGCCCATGCGGGCAAGATCGGTCACGTAACTCCACACCTTGTCGGGACTCGCTGCGAGCTCGCGTACGACGGAAACGGGTTCGCTCATGCGCTGATTCTGACAGGTTTCTCCGGCGTTCGAGTCAGCGAGCCGAGCGCTGGTAGTTCGGTGCTTCCTTGGTGATCGTCACGTCGTGTGGGTGGCTCTCGTTGCGACCGGCCGTCGTGACTCGTCGGAATCGGGTCGCGGTTCGCAAACTCGCGAGATCCGGTGTTCCGGCGTAACCCATTCCCGACCGAAGGCCACCAACCATCTGGGCGATCACATCGGTCACCGGACCAGTGGCCGGCACTCGACCCTCGATGCCTTCCGGAGCGACCTTGCCCGACCTCTGTGCACCAACATCGGTTTGACCCGAACCGTAACGATCGGCGGAATAACCCGACATCGCTCCGAGAGAACCCATACCTCGGTAGCTCTTGTACCGGCGACCTTCGAAGAGTTCGACTTCACCGGGTGATTCGTCGGTACCGGCGAGCAACGAGCCGATCATGACCGTCGATGCACCGGCGGCCAACGCTTTGACGATGTCGCCCGAATAGGTGATGCCACCATCACCGATCACCGGGACGCCGAGACGATCGGCTTCGCGAGCCGTCTCCCAGATCGCACTGAGTTGAGGCAGACCTGCCCCGGCCACCACGCGCGTCGTGCAGATGGAGCCGGCGCCCACACCGACCTTGACCGCGTGCGCACCAGCTTCGACGAGTTCGCGGACGCCTTCCGCGGTCACGACGTTGCCGGCCACGACGACTGCGTCGGACCAGCCGGAACGAATTCGCCGAATGGCTGCCACCACGTTCTCGGAATGCCCGTGAGCAGTGTCGAGACACAGTGCGTCGACGCCGGCCTTCACGAGCGCGTCCACCCGTTCTTCGAGATCGGCCCCCACGCCGACCGCCGCCGCACATCGGAGTCGGCCGAGTGAATCCTTGCTGGCGTTCGGGTGCTCGGTCGACTTCAAGATGTCCTTCACCGTAATGAGTCCGACCAGTCGGCCGTCGTCGTCCACGAGCGGCAACTTTTCGATGCGATGCTTGGCAAGGATCTTCGTCGCTTCGGCCAAGGTGGTCCCGGCCGACGCCGTGATGAGCGGCGCATGCGTCATGTACTCGGTGACCGCAGATGAGTAGTCCGAGGCGGTGCAGAACCTCATGTCACGATTCGTCAGAATGCCGACGAGTCTGGCGTCGTCGTTCACGATCGGGACACCCGAAATGTGGTAGCGGGACATGATGTCTTCGGCGTCCTGCAGGGTGGCCGTTGGTCGCAACGTGACCGGATCGGAGATCCATCCCGATTGCGATCGCTTGACGCGCGCGACCTGCGCTGCCTGATCGGCAACCGACATGTTGCGATGCACGACTCCGATACCGCCGGCGCGCGCCATGGCTATGGCCATCGTCGATTCGGTGACCCGATCCATGGCCGCCGACACGATCGGGATGGCCAGATGAATGTCGGCGGCGAAGCGACACGAGACGTCGGCCGCATCGGGAAGAACCGAACTGAACGCGGGAACGATCACGACGTCGTCGAACGTGTAGGCATCGTGGCCGGTGAAGAGCTCCTCGTTCGACTGACGGGCCGTGGGCATCGCTCTCCTCTCGTTCCGGGTATTAGAGCGACCGTAGACGCTGGCGCTCTTTACATTCCACACAAGTCGCGAACGGGTGTCGTCGCCTACGCTCGCCCCATGGCACACATCCCCACTCAGATCGCCGACATCGACCTCGAGTGGCTCGATTCGGTGCTCCGCCCGGTCGAGGGATTCGGATCGATTCGCTCGTTCCGGGTGGAGCGACTCGGACAAGGAGTCGGGATTCTCGGAGAACTGGCCCGATTGCATCTCGACTACGCGCCGGGGCACAGCGGACCATCGACTCTCATAGCCAAATGCCAGTCGCCGGCACCGGAGAACCAATTCCTCGGACAAGCAATGGGTTTTTATCTACGCGAGGTCAACTTCTACCGAACCGTGGCGAATTCACTGTCCGTGCGCGTGCCGCGTCCTTACTACGTCGACGCCGGCGACGACGGTCTTCCATTCATCCTGCTCATCGAGGAGATCGTCGGTGCACGATGCCCGGATCAGATCTCGGGTATCACCATCGAGGAGACGCGCCGCATTCTCGACACCGTGGCCACTCTGCACGCGCGGTTCTGGGATTCGCCGGAGCTCCAGACCATGACCTGGTTGCCACCGATGAACAATCCGCTCTACAAAGCCGGCCGCGAGATGGCGTTGGCACGATTCCCATCCTTCAGGGAGAAGTTCGGTGATCGCGTCACCCCGGCGATGATGGACGTGATCGAGCGGGCGTGCAACGAGTATCCGGCTCTCCTCGATCATGTGGCCGAGCTCGACCATCTGACCTTCACGCACACCGACTGCCGGGCCGAGAACTACCTCTTCGGCGGTTCAGCGGGGGCCGACGCCGTCACCATGATCGACTTCCAACTGTGCACCCGCCACATGGGCCCGTGGGACGTCGCCAATCTCCTCGGTGGATCGCTACCTCCCGAAGTGCGCAAGGAACACGAAATGGATCTCCTGCGTGGATACTTCGACAAGCTCGTCGCTCTCGGCGTGACGGGCTACACGATGGAGCGGTGCTATCTCGACTACCGCCGAAGCCTGCTCCAGATGTGCACCGCGCAGGTGATCACGAGCGATCTACAAGGAGGCAATGAGCGCGGAGAGATCCTGCTCGAGAATCTGCACCTCCGACCAGTGCTTGCGGCGACCGATCACGAGGTCGGCGAGTTGCTCGACGAGTTCTGCTGACTACGCGAAGAAACTACGAAGTCCCTCGGCCATCTCGACACGCGGTGGCACGCTGGACGGAAGCGCATCCACCATCGTGATCGAAGTGTGGATGTGCCCGCGAGCCTGCAAGTGCCGTACCGGCACGCCAGCGGCCCGCATGGCCTTGGCATACGCATCGCCCTCGTCGCGCAGCGGATCGAATTGTGCGGTGATGACCATGGCCGGCGGCAGACCCGACAGATCTTTGGCGAGAAGCGGGGATGCCTTCGCATGTGATCGATCGGTCGGATCGGCGTAGTGGTTCCAGAACCACTCCATGAGCGACTTCGTGAGGATGTAGCCGTCGGCGTTGTCGAGGTGCGACTGGTGTTGGCGCGAACCGTCGGTGACCGGCGTGAGCAACAACTGACCGCGAAGGGCCGGCCCACCGTGATCGCGAGCGAGTTGCGCCGTCACCGCCGCAACATTGCCACCCGCGCTCCAGCCGGCGACCGCGATCCGATCGGGGTGACCACCCAATTTCTCGGCATTGGCTGCCACCCATTGCAACGCGGCAAAACCATCGTCGGCCGCGGCGGGGAAACGCGCTTCGGGCGCATGCCGATAATTGACCGACACCATGATCACATCGGCCCTCACGCACATGTCGCGACACAGCGGATCGTCCGATACATGACTGCCGAAAACCCAACCGCCACCGTGGAAGTACACGACGATCGGATGCGGACCCAGCGTGGCCGGCCGGTAGAGCCGGTACTCGACTGGACCATCGGCTCCGGGCAGGGTTCCGTCGATCATTTCTCCCACCATCGGTCCGGGTGGACGCATCGCCGACGACGCCTCGGAGAAGGCCCGGGCTTCCGCGGGTGACATCGACTCGATGGGCGGAAGACCCATCTGCGCCATCATCTCGAGAACGGTGTCGACATCGGGCTGCACCTGGCGAACGATGCCGTCGTTGCGTGAGTGCTTGCCGGGACCGGCCAATTCGAAACCGAGGTAACCCTTCTTGCGTACGTCGTCGCACACGGTTCGATAACGGCCGACGCCTCCGATGTAGGGGAACAACACTCGCGGCTTGCCGGGAACGTTCGCTCCCATGTACCACGAATCGGTTTCCTGGAAGATGGTGATGTCGGCGCAGTCGCCGCAGTGCACCCGCCAACCTTCTTCGGCCACCGGTGTCGGTTCGATGGTCTCGTAGCCCTCGTTGCGCATGTCGACGAGCGTGTCGCGAATCCAGTCGACGTGCTGCTCGATGGAAACCATCATGTTCGAGAGAACCGACGGACTGCCGGGTCCGGTGATCATGAACAGGTTCGGGAAGCCGACACTCGTGAGCCCGAGATACGTGAGCGGACCGGCTTCCCACTTCTTCTTGAGCGTCAGTCCGCTCCGGCCGGTGATGTTCACACCGACGATCGCGCCCGTCATGGCGTCGAAGCCGGTGGCGTAGACGATGGCGTCGAATTCCTTCGACTCGTTGCCGAAATCGATTCCCGTCTCGGTGATGGAACGAATCGGGTTCTTCCGCAAATCGACCAGCCTCACGTGCGGCATGTTGAAGGTCTGGAAATAGTTGGTGTCCATGCACGGACGCTTCGTGCCATACGCGTGGCCGCGCGGCGAGAGAATCTCGGCGACCTCCGGGTCCTTCACGACTTCGCGGATCTTGGATCTCATGAACTCGCAGATCACTTCGTTGGCATCACGACTCGTACCGGCGTCGAGGAATACCGCACCGGGCGCGAGAAGTTCGCCGCGCTTCCATGCTTCTTCGAGCATCTCGAAGGCCTGCTCGCGCGGAACCGCCAGAGCCGACACCGTCGGCATGGGCATCGGGACTCCCGATGTCGAGAGTTTGGCTTCGGCCTCGTAGGTCTTGCGGTCGGCGGCGAGTCGGGCCACTCGGTCGGCCGGAGCCGGACCGTTGAGCGCAGGAATCGAGTAGTTCGGTGTGCGCTGGAAGACCACGAGTTCCTTGGCCTGCTCGGCGATGAGCGGAATCGACTGGATTCCCGACGAACCGGTGCCGATCACAGCCACGCGCTTGCCGGTGAAGTCGACTCCTTCGTGTGGCCAGCGACCGGTCACGTAGACATCGCCACCGAACCGATCGGTCCCGGGGATGTCGGGCTCCTTGGGAACCGACAGACAACCCGTGGCCATCACGTAGTGGCGACACGTGATCGACTCACCCGAGGACGTCTCGATCTTCCACTTCTTGGCGGCTTCGTCCCACGTCGCTTGCTCGACTCGGACCTTGAAATCGATGCCGGAGTAGAGGTCGTGCTTCTTCGCGACGTACTGCGCGTACCGCAGGATCTCGGGCTGGGCGGCGTGCTTCTCGGACCACGTCCATTCGTCGTGGAGCTCGGGGTCCCAGGTGTAGGAGTAATCCGTGGTGGCGATGTCGCAACGCGCACCCGGATAGCGGTTCCAGTACCACGTGCCGCCGACGTCGTCACCAGCTTCGAGAACACGCGACGAGAAGCCGTTGGCCCGCAGTTCGTGCAACAGATACATGCCGGCGAACCCGGCCCCGACCACTACGACATCGACATCGGTCTTGCCCATGGCTCAGTTCCCCCCGCTTCTGGCCCCCACGGCCGGAAACTGGGACAACTCTCGCAGATCGGGCCACCCGCTCTCAACACGGGCCGTCCGGATGCGACTATTCGCCGATGAGTTCCTTGCGGAGTTCACGCTTCAGGAACTTGCCGCTCGCGTTGCGCGGGATGGGTTCGCCTCGGAACCAGAACCGGGCCGGGATCTTGTGCTTGGCAAGGCTTTGTGCGAGGAAGGTCCGCAACTCGTCCTCGGTCACGGACTTGCCGGGCTGCAGAACGAGGCAGGCCGCGACTTCCTCACCGAGTCGTTCGTCGGGGATGCCGAAGACGGCGGCCTCGGCGATGGCATCGTGGCGGTAGATCACCGCTTCCACTTCGGAGCAATAGACGTTCTCACCACCACGGATCACCATGTCCTTGGCTCGATCGACGATGTAGATGAAGCCGTCCTGATCGATACGCGCGATGTCTCCGGTGTTGAGCCAGCCGTCCTTGATGGTGTCGGCAGTGGCATCAGCCCGATTGAGGTAACCCTTGATGACAACGGCTCCCTTCACGCACAGGATGCCGGTGATGTTGGGATCGCGTGGAAGATCGTGACCTTCCTCATCGACCAACTTCACCTCGAGCGTGGGCACCGCCGGTCCGCACGACGAAGGTTTGCTCGTGTACCAAAGCGACGTATTGGCAGTGATGATGCCGTGCGTTTCGGTCATGCCGTAACCGGTCGTGGGAGTGCCGGTCTCGAGTTCCTTGTCGATCTTCTCGACGAGGTCGGGCTGCACGGCCGCGCCACCACCGCTGATCGCCGCCAGCGACGAGGTGTCACGCTTCTTCCAATCGGGGTGCATGAGGAGTTCGCGACCCATGGTGGGCACACCCGAAAAGTTGGTGCACTTCTCACGTTCGATGAGCTCGAGCGCCCGACCCGGATCCCACTTGTACATGAGGACGACGGTCCCACCGACGAGGGTGGCCGGATGGAGGATGCAGTTGCAGGCCGTCACGTGGAAGAGAGGTGTTGGGGCCATGAAGACGGGCGGCAGAGCGGGCGGGGCCGGCGGGGCCGAAGCGAGTGCGCCGGCGGCGACGGCCTTCGCGATACCGGCACCCGCCGCGGCCGTCATCGACGCGATGTTCATCACGTTGATCACCGAACCACGGTGGTGCAACTGAGCACCCTTCGGGAAGCCCGTCGTGCCCGAGGTGTAGAAGATGGTCGCATCGTCGTCCGGGTCGATGTTGGCCGGTGGCAATGCGCCGGGATCGGCCTTGGCCATCACGTCGGTCCAGCGCAGACCACCAGCCGGAAGTTCACGATCGCTGCGCACCGAGATGACATGGATGTTGCGCTTGGTCGGAACCTGGTGATAGCGCTCGAGACGCTCATCGTCGACGATGAGAACCTTGGGCTCGCTGTCGCCGAGCGCGTAATCCATCTCGACTGGAGTCCACCAGGCGTTCATTCCGACGCACGCCGCGCCGAGAGAAACCGTGGCCCAGTAGGTGACGACCCATTCGGGGTAGTTACGGGTGGAGATCGCAACGCGGTCGCCCCGCTTCACTCCTTGATCGACGAGATACTGCGCGAGCTTGCGAACCTGCGCATGGACCTCGTTGTAGGTGTACGACTCGTCTTCGTAGACGATGTACTTCTTGTCGCCGTGAGCCGCGGTCATCTCCCAGACGACTCGCATGTTGGGTGGCGCGGCGGCGAAGGTCTTGAGCTTCTGGCCTCTCACCTCGATCGTCGTCACCTCGAACGGTGAACCGGGTCCTTCGATTTCCTGACGGGCGGCGATGTAGTGCTCGATCACGCTCCCCATCGTGGCCGACAACCAGCCGAAATCGCAACGTGGGCTGGAAATCACGTACCGTTTGGCGCAAGGGGGCAGCGATGACCTACGGGGGCGAACGCATCGACTGGGAGCCGGTCCGGAATTGGCTCACCGACTGGGACTGGCTTGACGACGGTTGGGGCGAGAACGCGATTCAGATCTGGAACGAGGTCCGCGAGCAGTGCCCGGTGGCGAGCACCGAACGCTACGGCCGGGCCTTCATGCCGGTGACGATGGAAGCGGTCCGGGCCATCGCCCAGGACACCGAGAATTTCTCGTCGATCTGGGTGAACGTCGCGCGGCCGGATGCACCACGCCGCCCCGCGCCGCCCATCACGAGTGACCCGCCCGATCATCACGCGCATCGTCGGTTGATCCTGCCGGCCTTCAATCCGAAGGCAGTGGCCGCCATCGAGCCCGAGATGCGCACGTTCTGTCGCCGACTCATCGCCGACATCGGCGACTCCCCCACCGCCGATGCCGCCGAGCAGTACAGCCAACACATCCCGGTTCACGGCATTTGTATCGTCACCGGATTACCCGAAGAGGACGCCGACCTCTTCCGCGACTGGATCTACAAGAACTTCCAACTCGCGCCCAAGGACAACACGATCCGTGTTCAGGTGGTCACCGAGATGACCGAGTACATCGACGTCCTCTTGAAGGATCGCCTCCGGAATCCTCAGGACGACCTGCTCACCGTGGTGGCCAACGCCGAGATCGACGGCGAGCCGGTGGAGTGGGACGTGAAGGTCGGCTACATACGACTGCAGATCATCGCCGGCATCGACACCACATGGAGCGCGATCGGTTCGGGCCTGTGGCACTTCGCCCAACACAACGACGAAGTGAAAAGACTCGTGGCCGTGCCGAACGATCACGAGCTCTGGTCGGAGGCAACCGAGGAAGTTCTCCGCTACTACGCGCCGGTCACGATGGCCCGCAAAGTGGTCAAGGACGTCACCGTTTCGGGTTGCCCCATGCACGCCGGCGACCAGACACTGGTGACCTTCCCGGCCGCCAACCATGATCCGAGCGAATTCGATCGTCCCGATGAGTTCATTCTCGATCGCAAGAACAATCGGCACGTGGCCTTCGGCCTGGGCATTCACCGATGTGCAGGTTCGAATCTGGCTCGCCTGGAAATGATCGTGGGCTTCCAGGAATGGCTGCGAGCTTTCCCCGATTACTCGCTCGATCCGGCCAAGAAAGTCACCTGGGCCAACGGACAGGTACGCGGCCCGCGGATTCTGCCGGTGCTCACCGGCCTCTGACGCTCGATCAAACCGAGCTCGGTCCGACTCGTTCTGCGTCGATGAACAAGGGCCGCAGGGCCGCGAAAGCAGCGAGCAAACACGCGAGGACGAGGGCGAAGGTCGACAAAACGTGATAGCCGACCGCCTTGCGGATGAATCCGCTCGAGAACCCGGCCAGACCACCCAGAAGGCTCATCGCCATGTCCGCTGCTCCTTGAACCGATACCCGCGAACGTTCGCTCACCGAGTCGATGAGCAGACTCGACCCTCCGATGAGGCCGAAACTCCAGCCGATACCGAGTAGCCACAAGGCGGGAAAGAGCAGCAGATAACCGTCGCCGGCCAGTGCCGAGAGTGCAGTAGCGGCGGCCAGGAGCACTCCGCCGATCTGGATCGTGCGCAGGCGACCACGTCGGTCGCCATAACGGCCGACCCATGGGCTGAACGCGTACATCCCGGCGATGTGCAAAGAGACGACGTACGAACTCAATTCCTCGTGACCGTGTGCCTTCAGATGAACAGGCGTCATCGTCATCACGGCGACCATCGTCATCTGTGAGATGACCATCGACGCGACGGCAAGCTGACCACTCCGAGTCGAGAACGCCTCGGTAAAAGCTTCGCGAAGCTTGAACGAAGCCACCTGCCCGTGTTCGGCTCCGGACAATTCGCGGGCGAGAAGAAGCGGATCGGGCTTCAGACGCGCCCAAGCATTCGCCAACGACACCAAGAAGAAGACCGCCGAGAACACCCACGGTCCGGTGTACTTGTTCCAGTCGAACAACGCCTCCCCGGCGGCCTGCGCCGGTAGCACGAGGATCGGGCCGAGCACGGCACCGAATGTCGAGGCGAAGAGAATCCGGCTCATGGCCGTGGCGCGAGCATTGGGTGGCGCGAGATCAGTGGCGGCATAACGCGACAGCAGGTTGGCTGCCTGCCCGCTGCCGTAGACGAACAAACCGACGAGGAACAACGCCAGTGTCTTGGTTTCGGCTCCGATCCCGGCCACGAAGCCACCGACGATGGCCATGAGGTATCCGAGACGCAACCCGTCACGACGACCACGACGCGACATCAAGCGCGAGAGGAGCTGCGACATGAAGGCGGTTCCGATGGTGACCGTGGCCGTGGCGATACCGCCCCACGGTGTGTCCTGACCGAGTATGCGTTGAACGACGAATGCGCCGACCGTGACCGCCGAGGAGAGCGCCGCGGCGGCGGCCAATTGGCCGAGCACCAACACCCGAAGAGTGCGCTTCTGGATTGCGACGACGTCCATCCTGGACCGCCCTACGGCTGCAACGCGCGAAGGGAAGGCTCCGGGTCGTCGACGAGTTCGATCTGGGTGTCGAGCCGAAGCGTGGCCCGCCGATCGGTGTCGAAGGCCGGCCACGAGGTTGCGCCACCACGGGCGAAACCGATGATCTCGTCGGCGAATCTGGAAGCGAGCGGAGCGAGATCGTCCGCATCGCCGATCAGTACGTCGATGCGAGGAGCGTGGAGGTTGTCGAAGGCGAACGGAATGTCGATCGCGTGCGCCGAGCCGAGCACTCCACCGAAAGCCGGTGAGGCCCACGTGAACCAATACATCCAACTCGGCGCACCCTGCCGGGTGCGCGCCTCGCACAACCGCTGAGCCGGTCGACGGAAGGTGCGATCTGTTTGCACGGCGGCAATCAACTGGAGAGGCGTTCCGCCCGGTCGGGCGCTCTCGTAAGCCGCTTTGGCCACCGACGCGTTCTCGCCGAACTGATCGCGGAGGTATTCATCCCATCGATCCGACGTCGCGTTGGCAACCGCTGGATCGAAGGCGAGGAACAACAGGCTCTCGTCTCGGTTCGTCCCCACGGAAAACGGCACCGGATTGGCTGCAGCGGCATCGAGCAGATCAGTGGGTAGCGCATTGCCGCCGGCCGTCGGCGAGAACATGTCGTAGTTCGCGCTCGTCATCGCGGTCACCTTCGACTGTGCGGCCAGGATCTGTTCGATCGAGAGTCCTCGTGCTTCCTCACGGGACTTCACCGCAGCCGCTGCGAAGAATTCGGATTCCCACCGCTTGGCCGTGGGCAGATCGCGGAGTTGGTTGATCGATGGGCTCATCGCCCAAGCACGATGAAACAAGCCGGCGGAGTCGGGAGACGACATGATCGACACCACCGCCGAACCACCGGCCGATTCGCCGAAGATCGTCACGTTCTCAGGATTGCCACCGAACGACTCGATGTTGGCCCGCACCCACTGCAATGCGCAGATCTGATCGAGGGTGCCCCAGTTTCCTTCGGCGAGGAAACCAAGCGCGCCGAGGCGATAGTTGATGGTCACGACCACGGCACCGCGGGCCGCGAGATGCGAGCCGTCGTACCACTGCAACGAACCCGAACCGTTGAGGTACGCACCACCGTGGATCCACACCAGAACCGGCCGGCTTCCCGACGTTGCTCCTTCGGGCGCGAACACGTCGAGGAACAGGCAGTCCTCTCCCATGTGGTCGAGGTCCATGCCGAGCATCTGCTCGAGCATCCCGGGCACCTGCGGACTCATCGGGCCGGA
>JBEGQB010000008.1:0-18456 GCA_041181165.1 Actinomycetota bacterium | reverse complement strand
ACACGCCGAGCAACTCGTAGTAGTCGGCCATGACCTCAGCCCTCGCCGAGTCGACGACCGAGACGGTCGGAGACCACTTCCACGGTGGCCAACGCGCGCGGGTAATCCATGCGTGTCGGTCCGAGCACGCCGACGGTTCCCATCTGCTTGCCGTCCACCACCACCGGTGCCACGACAACCGAACAGTTGGCAAGCGGCTCGACACCGTGTTCGGCGCCGATCGCCACGCTCAGTCCCCGGTTCAGCACGTCGCGCACGAGGGTCACCACCAAATATTGCTGTTCGAGTGTCTGGATGACCTGGCGAACGACGTCAACCGCGTCGAATGCGGCCGCCATCGACGACACCCCACCCAGGAACACCGGATCGTCGCTCTTCTTTCGTTGCAGGGAGTCGATGGAGCGCTGACCGAGTGAGTCGAGCGCGGCATCACCGCTCGGAATGAACGAGGCATCACTGAGACCCTTGCCGACCAAAGACTTCTGCAACTGTGCGGTGACGGCGGCGACTTGCGCATCCGAGATGTCGTCGTCGAACTCGACGCTCTCGCTCTCCACCGAACCGTTCGACATCACGGCAACGACCAGACCCGACCGAGCCGATAGCGCGACCACCTGAACGGAACGGACCTCGGCCTTTTCCACCGTGGGGCCGAGCACCACCGATGCGTAGTTGGTGAGACCAGCCACGAGGTGCGAGGTGCGCGAGAGCAGCTCCTCGAGTCGGACATGAGCGCCGTCGAAGAACTGCCGAACCTGATTGGCCTTCACGTCCTCGAGTCGGCCGGGTTGGGTGAGGTGATCGACGAAGAAGCGGTAGCCCTTGTCGGTGGGCACACGACCAGCCGAGGTATGGGGCTGGGCGAGGAAACCTTCTTGCTCGAGGACGGCCATCTCGTTGCGCACGGTGGCCGACGAGACATTGACGCCCTGCACACTGGCGATGTGAGTGGAGCCGACCGGCTGACCGGAGGCGATGTACTCCTGCACGACTGCTCGCAGGATGGCGGTCTTGCGATCATCCAGCATGACGTGGAAATTCTAGCCCTCAGGCGCCGGTGACCGCCTTGTACCGGGCGAGAGCCTCGTCACGCTCGCGCGAATGATCGACGATCGGCGCCGTGTACCCGAGCGGAACTCCTCGACCTTTGGCCCAGGGCGAGTGGATCTGCGCCGTCGGCAGATCGGCGAGTTCGGGCACGAAACGTCGGACGTAATCCCCCGTCGGGTCGTATCTCTCACCTTGAAGCACCGGGTTGAAGACTCGGAAGTACGGCGCAGCATCGGTTCCCGTTCCCGCCGTCCACTGCCAACCGTGAGCGTTGCTCGCCAAATCTCCGTCCACGAGATGCTGCATGAAGTAGCGCGCTCCCCACTGCCAAGGAAGATGGAGATCCTTCACGAGAAAGCTGGCCACGATCATGCGCACCCGGTTGTGCATCCAACCGGTGGTGTTGAGCTCTCGCATTCCAGCATCCACGATCGGATACCCGGTCTCGCCTCGGCACCACGCGGCGAATCGCTCCTCGGCCACGGCACCTTCGTCGTGCACCATCGCGTCCATTCGTCGATTGAGATTCCGCCAACCTGTGTCGGGATTCCGAAAGAGCACGTCGGCGTAGAACTCGCGCCAGCAGAGTTCGCTGCGGAAGTGGTCGTGATCCGAGCCGCCCCGCAAGTCGGCGAGCAACTGCCGCGGATGAACGATCCCCCAGCGCAGCGCCGTCGAGAGTCGACTCGATCCGTTCACCGATGGATCGTTGCGCCGATCCTTGTAGCCGTCGAGGCCGTCGTGGCCACGATCGCGAAATTCGCTCCACTGTTCCCACACCGACACCTCGGAAGACGGCGGGAGATCGAACGGGACATCCGGTCGGGACGCCGGACCTTCGCAGCGAATCTTCGGCGCACCGCTCAGGCGCGAGATGTCGGGTGGCCCGGATGGCGACGACCAGCCGGCTTGCAACCAGCGACGCGAGAAGGGCGTGAACACCGCGTACGGCGTGCCGTCGTCCTTGTTGACCACTCCCGGGGCCACTGCGTACGGCGATCCGACGAAGACGAGCTGCCGATCGTCATCAGTGAGTGCTTTGCGAACCGCGGCGTCGCGTCGCCGACCATAGGGAGCGAAATCCTCGGCGGCATAGATCGTCATCGCTCCGACCTCACGAGCGAAGTCGGGTACCACCGAGATCGGGTCACCGTGGCGGTACACGAGCGCTCGGCCCATCGATTCATCGAGGTTCTTCAACGCATCGCACATGTACGCGAGCCTCGGTGAGCCCGAAGCTTCCACGAGACGTGGGTCGACGACGAACAGCGGAACGACGTCGTCATGTTCGGCCAGGGCCGTCGCCAGCGCCGGGTTGTCGGACAGACGCAGATCCCGGCGAAACCACATGACAGCGCGTGACATGCGCCGAGTGTGTCAGTACATGGACGGCCACGCCATTCGTGACCGATCCGATCTAGTCGAGATCCGGAAAGCGCAGGCGCAACGCGTTGGCATGCGCCGGAAAACCTTCGACATCCGCCAGAGCGACGATGCTCGGGGCCAGTCGGCGCAATGCGGCTGCATCGGCTCGGGCCACCGCAGTGCGCTTCAAGAAGGCATCCACCGTCACACCACCCGACACCCGAGCGAAACCGTTGGTCGGCAACGAGGCCGGGCACCCGATGAGGAAGTTGGCGGCCGAGAACGGAGTGTCCTGGCCGATCAGAATCTCGCCTGCGTGGTGGAGTCCGTCGAGCACCCGATCCTCGACCGATGCCGCAACGGCGACCTGCAAGTGCTCGACCGCGAAATCATTGGCCACCGCAACCGCCTCGTCGAGATCGGCCACGAGAACACAACCACCGTTCTCTCCGAGTGACGACGAGGCTGCTCGAGCCCGCTCCGGAGGAAGCAGAGCGAGTTGCGAAGCGAGTTCGGATTCGACTGCGATCACGAGGTCATCACTATCGGTGACGAGAAGCACGCAACTGTCGGTTCCGTGCTCGGCCTCGATCAGTAGGTCGGCGGCCAGACGACGTGGGTCGGCTGTGCCGTCGGCAATGACGAGACTCTCCGTCGGCCCGAGAATCATCTGAGTCGCTGTTCCCCACCGCTGGATCTCCAACTGCGCGACGGTGACGGGGAGAGAACCCGGTCCCATGACCTTCACCACGCGCCCGATGGTCTCGGTCCCAAAGGCCAGCGCCGCCACACCGGCGGGTCCGTTCACCCGGAAGACGTCCGAGATGCCGAGTTCGTCGGCCACGCACAAGACCACAGGATCGACGGCGCCTCGCGCACCGGGCTTCGGTGGCACCACGACTCTCACCGTCTCGACGCCGGCTACCACCGCAGGTCCGCCGAGTTGGGCCAACACGCTCGGGTAGCTCGCCTTGCCACTCGGGCAGAACAAACCGGCTGAGGCGATCGGCGACACGCGCTCTCCCACCACGAGGCCCGGATCGGACTCGAACTGCCAATCGGTGAGGCGTTCCATCAGGGCCTCGTTGAAGCGCCGGATATGAGAGACCATGTCGGTGATCGCGGCACGCAGACCAGGATCGACCTCGCTCCGAGCGCGCTCGCGCTCGTCCTCGCTGACTCGCAAACCCGATGGTGCAACTTCCACTCCGTCGAATTGCGCCAAGGCCTCGCACAAGGCGAGATCGCCGCGCTCACGCACATCGACGACGAGAGACGAGATCTGCTCGCGGAGTCCGGCCGGAATGGCCCGATTGATGTCGCGATCGACGAGGGCTCGTCGTTCGATCGGCAACATGGCCGACCACCGCAGGTGTCGCATCACGTTGGCCGGCATCGAGATCAGGGTATCGGTGTCAGCCGCGTGCCAAGGGCGGGTTTTCGCGTGCGAACGGTGCGAGAAGACCACCACCGATCACCAAGGCGATGGTGGCGAGAGAGATGAAACTTCCGTATGCCAACGACCACTCGGCCCCGCCTCGGTCGGCAATGAGCCCGGTGATCGGTCCGCCGATCGGAGTCGAGCCGAGGAAGGCGACGGCCGAGAGAGCAAGTAGTCGGCCGCGCATGTCGGGTGGGCTCTTCTGCTGCACGAGGCCGTTGAACGACGAGAGGAATCCGGCTCCGCCGATCCCGAGCGGCACGCCGGCCACGAAAGCCCACGCGACCGACGGTGCCCACGCGACCGCCACACCCGACACCCCGAGCAGAACGACGCTCCCGGCGAAGACGCGAACCGATGCTTCTCGTCGAGATGCCACCAGCAGCGAACCGATCACGCTCCCGACGCTCACGACGGACAGCAGCCAGCCGAACCAGCGTTCGTCCCCCCAACGCACGGCGGCGAGCTTGGGTAGTGAAACCGAGTAGTTGAAGGCGAATGTGCTCACGAGGACGAGCACGACATGCAATCCGAGGAGCTCTCGATCTCGACCCACGAAGCGCAATGCGTCGCGTACCGGCGTCCCACCACGCGCCGCTCGGGGCGGCGAATGAAGCTTCGAGCGGTCGATGAGCACGAGCGACCCCAGCACAGCCACGAACGAGATGCCGTTCAACATGAAGCACCACGCTGTACCGAGAGGCGAGACGAGGGCGGCGGCCAATGCCGGCCCGAATATCCGCGAGCCGGTCATGACCGCGGTGTTGAGACCCATCGCGTTGCTGATGTCGGCTGGATCGACGAGCTCGGTCACCAATCCTCGACGGGCCGGATTGTCGAAGGCATTGGCGAATCCGAGGACGAGAGACAACGTGTAGATGACTCCCACTGATGCGTGTCCGGCGAAATCGAGGGCGGCCAGCAGAATCGCCTGACCCGTGAGCGCACCTTGGGTCAGCAAGCACATGCGCCGCTTGTCGTAGCGATCGGCCACAGCTCCGGCCCACGCGCCGAGCAGAAGCATCGGCAAGAACTGCAAGGCGACGGCCACCCCGAGGCTGGTGGCCCGTCCGGTGAGGCGGTAGACGAGAATCGACATCGCGGTCGACTGCAACCACGTGCCGACGTTCGACACGAGAAGTCCCCCGAAGAACAGCCTCGCGTTGCGGCTCCTGAGCGAACGGAACGTACCGGCCGATGCCACGGCAGTCAGTCGTCGAGTTTCAGTGCCGAGATGAAAACGTCACCGGGCACTTCGACGCGACCGATCGCCTTCATCTTCTTCTTGCCCTCTTTCTGCTTCTCCAGCAGTTTGCGCTTACGGGTGATGTCGCCTCCGTAGCACTTGGCGAGGACGTCCTTGCGCTTCGCCTTCACGGTCTCTCGCGAGATGACCTTTCCGCCGATGGCCGCCTGGATCGGGACATCGAACATCTGCCGCGGAATCAGTTCTTTCAGCTTCTCGCACATCCGCCGGCCGTAGTCGAACGCCTTGTCCCGGTGGACGATCGTGGAGAACGCGTCGGCCGGGATGCCGTTCAGCAGAAGGTCGACCTTGACGAGTTGGCTCTGCTGATAACCGTCGAGTTCGTAGTCGAGGCTCGCGTAGCCCTGGGTGCGGCTCTTCATCTGATCGAAGAAATCGACGACGACCTCGGCCAAGGGGATCTTGTAATGAAGTTCGACGCGCTCCGGCGACAGGTACTCGAGCTTGCCGAGGTCGCCACGGCGCGTCTGGCACAGCTCCATCAGGGTTCCCGTGTACTCCTTGGGCGTGATGATGCTCACGCGGAAGTACGGCTCTTCGATGTATTCGATGTTCTGCGCCGGCGGCAGATCGGCGGGGTTGTCCACGATGACCGACTCACCATTCGTCTTGCGCACGCGGTACTCCACGCTCGGGGCGGTGGCGATCAGCGCGAGATTGAACTCGCGCTCGAGGCGCTCCTTCACGATCTCCATGTGCAACAGGCCGAGGAAGCCGCACCGGAAACCGAAGCCCAGTGCGCCCGACGTCTCGGGTTCGTAAGTGATCGAGGCATCGTTCAGTTTCAACTTCTCGAGGCTCTCGCGCAGGTTCTCGAATTCGTCGCCATCGATCGGATACAAACCACAAAAGACCATCGGCTTCGGGTCGCGGTAGCCGGGCAACGGCTCGGTCGCCGGCCGACTCGTGGAGGTCACCGTTTCACCCGATCGCGCCTCGGCGACGTCCTTGATGCCGGCAATGAGGTATCCGACTTCACCCGGACCGAGCTCGGGCACAGGGGTGGTCACCGGACGGCGCACGCCGATCTCCACTGCCTCGTGCTGAGCTTTGGCTTGCATGAACATGAGTCGCGATCCACTCGAGAGTCGGCCGTTCATCACGCGCACCGACGAGACCACACCCCGGTACTGGTCGTACTGGCTGTCGAAGATCAGTGCCTGCAGCGGCGCCTCGGGGTCGCCCTTCGGAGCCGGGATTCGCTCGCAGATCGCGTCGAGGAGTTCCGGCACACCTTCGCCGGTCTTGGCCGAGATGCGCAAGATGTCCTCGGCCTTGATGCCGAGCACCGTTTCGATCTCCATCGCATAGCGGTCAGGGTCGGCTGCCGGTAGGTCGATCTTGTTGAGGGCGGCCACGATCTCGAGGTCGTGTTCGAGGGCCAAGTAGCAGTTGGCGAGGGTTTGCGCCTCGATTCCCTGCGCGGCGTCCACGACGAGCACGACACCTTCACATGCGGCAAGAGAGCGACTGACCTCGTAGCCGAAGTCGACGTGACCCGGGGTGTCGATCAGATGGAGCGTGAAGTCCTTCCAGTCGACCCGGACGTTCTGGGCCTTGATCGTGATGCCGCGCTCACGCTCCAGATCCATCGAATCGAGGTACTGCTCGCGCATCTCACGGGCATCGACGGCCTTGGTCAGTTCGAGGATCCGATCCGAGAGCGTCGACTTGCCGTGATCGATGTGGGCGATGATCGAGAAGTTGCGGATTCGGGAGAGGTCCATGGGAGGGCTCCGACCCCGTTCGTCACCGGGTCAGCCTCGGCAGACTACCCCTGACCCCTGTATGCAGGGGTGTTGAGGCCGTTCGAGACCTCGTAGCGGTTGGGGGACGCGAACGTCGCTGGTACCCTCTCAGGGCTGTTTCGAGTTCACTGAGGTTGACGTGGCCAATATCAAGAGTCAGAAGAAGCGCATTCGCACCAACGCCAAGGCGGCCGATCGTAATCGTGCCGTGAAGAGCGAGTTGAAGAGTCGCGTCAAGAAGGCTCGTTCGTCCGCCGGTACCGACTCGAACGCCGAGGATGTCCGCTTGGCGGTGAAGCGCATCGACATGGCTTCAGCCAAGGGAATCATTCACAAGAACACGGCTGCTCGTCGCAAGAGCCGCCTGATGAAGAAGGTCAACGCCGCCGGCTGACCGCAGGTGCGAGCCGAGCGAGCCGCGCCACCAAGACATCCATCACGACGTCTTCTTCCAAACCAGTTCCGCCACGAAGATCGGAATCCGCACGGGCGAGCAACTCGAAAGCTCGCTTCACACCATCGGGACCAATTGTTCGGAACGTCCCCAGTGCCTTTTGCGCCGGAAACCCCTTCAGTCCGAGAATCGTTTCGGCGTCGGCCTGTGTGCTGATGCGAGGGTCGTCCAACTTCGCCAGGCGTGCATAGTGCCCGTGGAGTTGCGCGAGGATCTGCAGCGGATGCCGTTCCCCGGCGGCCATCATCCGACGGGCGGCGAGCAGAGCGTCGGTCGCACTCCCCTTGTCGATCGAGTCGGTCAGGTCCCACGGCTGCACATCACCCTTCTCACCAAGGAACGGCTGCAGGAGATCGGTCGTGATCGGACGATCGCCATAGGTGGACGTGAGAGTGGCCGCCAGACTCTCGAAACGCGCCACGTCTTCGCCGAGCCATTCGACCATGAGCGCGAACGAGCGGTTGTCGAGTTTCAGACCGCGTGCCGCGACCTGCGTCTCCCACCAGTCTCGGCGGTCCTTGGCCCGCGTGGGGGGCGAGACGTCCGAGAACGTCCCTCCCGCGGCGGCGATGGCTTTCTTGAATCCGGCGAGGATGCGTCCGCTTCCGGCATTGATCACGAGATCCGTGAAGTCGGCCGGGTCGGCGAGGTAGGTGCCGAGAACTTCTTCGTCGTCCTTGGTGAGTCCTCCGCTGCGGGTGATCACGATCACGCGACGTTCGGTGAAGAACGGCGGAGTGAGAGCCGCCTCGGTGGCCGCCGCCATCACGAAATCGCCGCTGAATTCCTCGACCATGAGTGATCGATCTTCCTGGCCGACGAGTTGGCGCGTCAGGCGAGCGACTTCCTCGGCGACGAGGACTTCGTCGGAACCGTGGACGACGAAGACTCCCATGTCCGAAGGTTGCCACACCGACGTGGCGCAATCCGCATACCGATCACACCGACAACGGCCAATCCGACTCCGACCGTGATCGAGGCGTCGAACCATCGAGTGGAAGCCATCGACGAACCCACATGGGCCACGCCGACGACCCATCGGGAGGCCAACACCGCCGGCCAGCACAGAATCGAGGCCGCGCCATCGGGAACGACGCCGGCCAGCAATACGGCCGGAAGTCCGATGAGCATCACCACTCCAGCAACCGGAGCCGCCAGGAGATTCGCCGGCACGCTCCACGCGCTCGGCCACCCGAAGACGGCAACCGACACGATGGCGACCGTCGTCTGGGCGGCCACGGTCGTGAGGAGAAGTTCAGCGAACAAACTTCGCCGACGGTCACCACGGATGAGCGGCGCAACGACCACGAGTCCGGCACATCCGGCCACCGACATCCACCAGCCCACCGACCAAACCAGCATCGGATCGACGAGCACCCCGACCGTGACCGAGCAACACAGAACGGTGATGGACGACATCGGAGAACCCCAGGCTCGTGACGACACCGAGATGCCCGACATCAAGCTGGCCCGGATCACCGATGGTTCGGCCCGGGTCAGGAGCACGAATGCCAGGAGCACCGTGACCACCATCAGAGTTCGCGGGCCTGGTCGAATGCGCGTCAGGACGGGTGACAGCGCGGCAAGAAGATAGGCGACGTTCTGACCCGACACTGCGGTGAGGTGAGCCAACCCACTTCGTCTGAACATGTCGACGATGTCCGAATCCTGCATTCGATCGTCGCCGTACAACAGACCGCTCAGGATCGAGCGATCGTCATCGGTGAGTGTGCGGGTGCCCGCTTCGAGGAGTCGGCGTACGCGGTTCACCGCCTCGGTCACTCGGGTCGACGATGCGGGACGAATCGAGTCCACTGAGTCGATGCGAATCCGCCCGACGACGTGTCGCACGAGGGCACGTCGACGCCGCGCCTCGTCGAGGGGCTCGATCAGACCCTCGACACGAACTCGTTCACCAGCGAGTAGTGACCGAAGACGCGTTGCCGAGCGTCCGTAGGCGAAGCCTTCGAGTCGCCGACCGTCATGGGCAACCACGATGCGCACACCCCTGCCCACCGGATCCGGATCGCCCACGAGCACCACGGTGTCCGCGAGTCGCTCCGAGGTCTCCACGACCGGGGCCGACCACGCCTCTCGCCCTCTCCACATCGCAACGAGAGCGACAACGATCACCAGCCCGGCCAGCATCCGACGCGTCGCCGAAACTCGACCGAACACGATCCGGACGCCCAGAGTGGCACCCAACGCCACGAGCCCGGATACAAGAGGACCCGCAACGGGCGATCGGCCGACCCAGACGCCGATCACGGTCGTCGCGGTGACGATGGGGACCACTGAATGCCACCTCGGCCGGGTGATCACGCCGTACGGTTGAGTTTCGTGTCGACCCGCGGTGAAACGACAGAACGGAAATCCGATTCGTCGCCGCGAGCGACTGTCGTACCCGACGGACCGCGGTTCCATCGGCGGATGGTGCGCCGCAATGCAGTGCGCGCCTCACTTCTCGCCCCCGTCATCCTCGGACTCGTCGCCGCCTTGCTACTGGTTGGTTCGGATTCGGCCTGGCGCGGCATTCCCGGCTTCGTGCTGGCGATCATGGCCCTGCCCACATTGCCGCTGACCGGCATCCCGGTGATGGGTGGTGCGCTGCGCTGGCTCGTGGCCATCGGGACGAGCGCAGTCGTCTGGGCATCGCTCGGCGTGATCGCCGCCCGGCGCTCGACGAGCCGTGTGGTCACCGGCTGGCCGGAGTGGCGGCGCGAGTGGCTACGCCTCGCGGCCGGTGTTTGGATCGGTGCGTTGGTCGGCATCGGTGTGGCCGCCACGCTCTTGTCGGTCAATCTCTGACCACCGATCACGAAACGACGACGAGATCGCGCAAAGCGTCGACCTTGGCTGGACCGATACCGGGTACCTCGAGCAGGTCGTCCACGGTGACGAAGCGCCCGATCTCGGCGCGTCGCTTCACGATCGCCGCCGCCGTCGACGGACCGATCCCGGGCAGAACGTCGAGGGCCGCTGCATTCGCAGTGTTGAGATCGACTCGAGGCGTCGGGCCACCAACCAACGGTGATCCGAGAGGAGCCTGCGCGATCTCTCCGACCGCCGGCACATGGATCTGCGCGCCGTCACTCACCGGAGCGGCCAGGTTCAACGCATCGAGATCGGCCCGACCAAGCGGTCCACCCGCTGCGGCCACGGCGTCTTGTACTCGCGCGTTTCCCTGGACCTCCACGACTCCGGGCGCAACGACGGCTCCCGTGACGTGTACGAGGATCGGGAGATCGACCAACGAGGTGACCGCCACCGAGACCTCAGGGGGCAACGTCGGAAGGACGACCTCGGCCGTCGGGGGCGCCGGTCGCAGAAGCCACCACGCTGCGACCGCGGTCATGGCCACCACGACCATCCCCCCGATGATCCGTCGCGCACCGATCCATCGCAACCATTCGATGGCCGAGGCCACGGACCACGACTCCTCGTTTGCCGAAGAAGCAGACCATCTGTCCACGAACGATCCTTTCGACCGCTCGCTCGGCGGCCCCTAGCGGTTGATGGATCGACTCGATCGCCAATGCGTCTCGAGGACGTGACGGCGATCGAGCTCTCGACGCACTTCATCCATGCATCGATCGGTGCTCCAGCCAAGGAGTTCACCGGCGATGCGGGCGATGTGCGTCAAGGTGTCGGCCGAAGGTGTTCGTACGGTTCCCGCCACGAGCCGTCGGTCGACGATGTCGGAAAGTGTGCGCGCCGCTTCATCGGCCACGGCGATCACCACCTGCGCTCCGATGTCACCAGCTTCGGACACCGGCTCGGCCAGGATTGGATTCTCGCCAATGAGGTCGAGCACTCCCGTGTACGAGGCGCCGAACAGTCGAGCCACGAGTTCGGCCGAACGACGAACGACTCCCGCTTCCACGAGTTGCCCGGTGGCAACCTCGAGGAAGGGTTGCGGATCCTCGGCCCACGCGAAGGCGCCGTAGGCGGCCGTACGCCGGGAGGCAAAGGGACGAGTCGCGGTGCCGTGCAGTTCGTTCTCCAACAACGCATCGACCATCTGCTCGGCCGTGGCCCGGGCCGTCGTCCACTTTCCTCCCCCGATCGACCACAGGTTGGAGACACCGGCGTCGACGTGGTGATAGAGCTCGTGGCGCCGACTGGCCGAATAGGTGGAACCGGAATCGTCGCTGCGTCTGATCAGCGGGCGCACTCCCACCGTCGTGAGTTCGACGTCGTCGAAGGTGAGAGGACGTTCTTCGTCCGACATGGTGGAGTTCACCGTGCTCAGAATCGACTCCACATCAGCGGAATCGACGACCGGCTGCGAATCGTCGGCATCGAGTGGCGTGTCGGTCGGACCGATGAACGACTTGTCCATCCACGGTGAGACGATCACGTGACGGCCCGATCGGGCTCGTGCGAAGACTGCGTCCTTCACCCTTCCGCCGCCAAGTGGTCGGGTGAGAACGTGCACACCCTTGGAACGGTCGACTCCGACACCCAGTGATCGGCCGAGTGGTTCGAGTGCTCGATCGATCCAGGGTCCGGCGGCATTCACCACCACTCGCGACCTGATGGCGTATTCGACCTCGGTGAGGCGGTCCCTCACCCGTAAACCGGTGACGGTCAACGAGCCGTCTTGGTCGGTCACCGAAAAGTCGAGTGCCTCCGCGTGGTTCAAGAGCACGGCTCCGGCCGCCGCCGCCGACAAGGCGTAATCGAGGAGCAACCGCTCGGGGTGGATGTTCAACGTGTCGTGATAGGCGAAGCCGCCTTGCAGACCCGACGGATCGAGCCATGGAACCGCTTGCAGAAGTTCTGACTTCGACAGCCATCGTGGGCGTGGGATGCGCAGCGAATTCGGCGCACCGACGTTCCGATCGTACGACAGCCCGTGGTACGCGAGGACGCCGGCGCCTATCAGTGCCGTCGGCGGACGACTCCATCGCCATCCGGGCATGATGAATCGTGTCTGCTCGACGAGGTGAGGGGCGCCGAGGGCGAGAATGCGTCGCTCTCGAAGGCTTTCGCGCACAACGGCTACATCGAATTGCTCCAGATAACGAATTCCGCCGTGGATGTACTTGGTCGTCGCCGCGCTGGTCCCCGAACCGAAATCGTGTCGCTCGACCAACACGGTCCGTAGTCCGCGAGATGCCGCCTCCCGGGCCACACAGATCCCGGTGATGCCACCGCCGATGATGGCCAGGTCGAAAGGCTGATCGAGAGTCTCGAAAGACCGACTGATTCTTTGGTGCACGAGTGTTTCCGAGATTTTCTAGAAGAGGCGCGCCGTGAGCTTCTTGCGCCACTGCGCAGTTCGCGGATCATCGGGCCCCATCAACTCGAGGATGTCGACGAATTGCTGACGAGCGTCGTCGTCCGTCTTCACCTTGTCGATGAGCACCGACAACTGGTGGTCGTAGTCGTCGGCCGGCCGCATCGATAGTCGGGCGGCGGCCGCTGCCTTTCGAACATCGTCGGTCTCGGGAACCCGAGCCAGCAACGAGAGAGCCTCCTCGCCGGCGCCGCGCGCCGTGAGAATGTTGGCCAGCGCAACAACGGCCCCTTCGTGACCGGGATCGAGTTGCAAGGCTGCTCGCAGACTCTCTTCGTCACCGGCCCTGACGAGTGAGGCGATCTCCTCGTCGACCGCGGTGGGGAGAAGAGATTCGATGAAACGGCGGACTTCCTGCTCGGGCAACGCACCCTGGAAGCCGCCGTACAACTGGCCCCCCTGGGCCACGAAGACCGCAGGAATCGACTGCACACGAAGTGCCTGAGCCAAACCCGGATTGCTGTCGACGTCGACCTTGGCCAGCACGACCTTGCCATTCGTCTCGCCGATGACCTTCTCGAGGATCGGCCCGAGGGTCTTGCACGGTCCGCACCACTCGGCCCAGAGGTCGATGACGACCGGCACCGACAGGGAACGTTGCAGGACTTCAGCCTCGAACGTGGCGTCGGTGACGTCGATGACCATGCCGACGACGATAGCGACCGACGGCGATATCGAGGGGAACGACTCGGTCGCAGATCGCCGAGCGGGGGATACCGTACGGATCCGTGAGTGGTCAGTCTGTTCCGGGCAGCGAAGGCGTCCCCGGAGTCGACGTTGCGAGAGTCACCGAGTGGCTCGAATCCAATGTGGCCGGCGCGAGAGGTCCTTTCGCTTTCGACGTGATTGCCGGAGGCCACTCGAACCTCACCTACCGCCTCACCGGCGCGGACGGGCGGCGCTTCGTCTTGCGTCGCCCACCCCTCGGTCACGTTCTGGCCAGCGCTCACGACATGGGTCGAGAGCATCGCATCATTGCCGCACTGCGCGACACCGCGGTTCCAGTTGCTCCGGCCGTCGGCTTCTGCGACGACCTCGCCGTCAACGGTGCGCCGTTCTACGTCATGGACTTCGTCGACGGGCTCGTGATCCGCGACCGTGAGGCTTCCGAAACGTTGCTGACTCCGCAAGCGCGACGCCGGGCGAGCGAATCGATCGTGGACACGATGGCGGCGATACATGCCGTGTCACCGGCGAGCGTCGGCCTCGACGATCTCGGCCGCCATGACGGATACATCGCTCGCCAGTTGAAGCGCTGGTACGGCCAGTGGAACGCGCAGAAGACGCGCGATCTCCCGACCGTCGACCGCGTGCACGACGAATTGCTCGCCCGAGTGCCCGAACAGGGACCGGCCACACTCGTCCACGGCGACTACCGGCTCGACAACTGCATGGTCGATTCGCAGGGCAACGTCATTGCGGTACTCGACTGGGAAATCTGCACGCTCGGAGACCCGATGGCCGACCTCGGACTGCTGATGGTCTACTGGACCGGCCCTGGCGACGACGCCTCGGCCTGGACCGGACAAGCGTGCACCGCTCCTGGTTACCTCGATCGCGCCGACATGGCGGAGCGCTACGCGAAGGCCAGCGGACGCGACACCTCGCAACTCGACTTCTACGTCGCGTTCGCCTTTTGGAAACTCACGTGCATCCTCGAAGGGGTGTACGCCCGATACCTCGGAGGCGCGCTCGGCCAACGCGATCCAGCCGAACTCGAACCCTTCAACCAACAAGTGATCGGCGCCGCCCAGAAGGCCGAAGATCTGCTGTCGAGGCTGCGATGAGCAACGGCACCGACTACGAGCTGCATGGCGAACTCCCGTCGCTCACGTCGCCGGTTCTCATCGTGTCTCTCAAGGGCTGGATCGACGCCGCCGAATCAGCCAATGAGGCGATGTCGTCCATCGAGGGTCAGATCGATCCGTTCCCCGTGGCGTCGTTCGACACCGATGTGTTCATCGACTACCGAGCCCGGCGCCCGGTGATGGAGATCCGTGACGGCCGAAACACCAACATCGATTGGCCCTCCATCGATCTCTACTCGGGGCAGGACGCGAACGGACGCGATGTGCTGATCCTGACCGGCCACGAACCCGACTCGGCCTGGAACCGCTTCTCGGTAGCCGTGCGCGATCTCTGCAGTCGGCTCGGAGTGTCGATGATGATCGGTCTCGGGGCGTACCCCTTCCCCACCCCGCACACTCGACCGAGTCGACTCTCCTGCACCACTCCTTCGCTCGATCTTCTGCAGCGCGGCCAATTCCTGCGGACTTCGGTCGACGTTCCGGCCGGAGCCACCGCCGTTCTCGAGCAAATACTCCATGGGGTCGGCATTCCTTCCATCACGCTGTGGGCGCAAGTGCCCCAATACATCCCGGCGATGAGTTACCCAGGAGCTTCGGTGGCCCTGCTCGAAGGTCTTCACATGATCGCCGATCTTCAGTTCGATCGACGGGCGCTCGAGCAAGAGGCGATCATCCAACGCGATCGTCTCGACCGTCTCGTGGCCCGCAATACCGAGCACAAGGATATGGTCGAGAAACTCGAAGCGGCCTACGACGCAACGGTGCAACCGATGCTCCCGCTCGAACCTGCAGCTCTTCGAGAACAGGACATCCCGAGTCCCGAAGAACTCGCCGCCGAACTCGAAGCGTTTCTGCGAGACGCGAATCCCGAGGGTCAGTAGACGCTGGTCTAGCCTGACCTCGGTTCATTCCGAACGAATTCCGACAGCGAGGAGATGGTCATGAAAGTCGACGGCGGTATCAGCAGCAATCTGCACGAGGCAGTGACCAGCGCTCAAGACGCCGAATCAGCCGGCTACTCGGGGGCGTGGACCGCCGAGACGAGTCACGACCCTTTCCTGCCGCTACTACTGGCCGCAGAACACACCAAGAAGATCGAACTCGGAACCTCGATCGCGGTCGCATTCGCGCGTAGTCCGATGACACTTGCCAACACCGCGTGGGATCTGCAGGCGTACTCCAAGGGTCGATTCATCCTCGGTCTCGGCAGCCAGATCCAGCCGCATATCACCAAACGCTTCTCGATGCCGTGGAGCAAGCCCGCAGCACGCATGCGCGAGATGGTGCTGGCGATTCGTGCGATCTGGGACTGCTGGTTGAACGGCACCAAGCTGGACTTCCGCGGCGAGTTCTACACGCACACGTTGATGACACCGTTCTTCACGCCGGCCGCTTCCGACATCTCCGCCCATGGCACACCGAAGATCTTCCTGGCGGGTGTCGGCGAACTCATGACCGAAGTCGCCGGAGAAGTGTGCGACGGTTTCATCTGCCACGGATTCACGACCGAGAAGTACCTCCGCGAGGTCACGATCCCGGCCTTGGAACGAGGTCGGGCCAAGGCCGGCAAGACGATGGAGGGTTTCGAGATCGTCGGCCCCAGCTTCGTGGTGACCGGCAACAACGAATCCGAACTGGCCAAAGCCGCTGCCGGCACCCGCCAACAGATCGCGTTCTACGGTTCGACCCCCGCGTACCGTCCGGTACTCGACCTCCACGGTTGGGGCGATCTGCAGGATCGCCTGAACACACTCTCGAAGCAGGGCAAGTGGGTCGAGATGGGTGATCTCATCGACGACGAGATCCTCAACACGTTCGCCGTCGTCGGCGAGCCCGAGGCGATCGCCCCCGAATTGCACCACCGGTACGGTGACGTGATCGAACGCATCTCGTTCTACGCGCCGTACAAGAGCGATCCGGAGCGCTGGCACAAGGTCATCGCCGCCGTGAGCAACAGCTGACCCGACCCGGGTCAGGTTTCGGCGAGCTCCAGCTCGTCGGCCAGATACAACTCGCGGCACTTCGCTCGTTGCAGCTTGCCGCTGCTCGTCTTCGGGAGTGTTCCCGGCTTCACGAGCATCACGTCGCGCGGCGGAAGCCCCGACACCTCGAGCGCGGTCTGGTGAATGTCGCGGCGGACGTCCTCAAGTGAGGCATCCTTCACTTCGGCGACGACGATCACCGTCTCTTTGCCCTTGTAGCCGTCGACTCCGAATGCGATGACGTTGCCGGCGCGTACTCCCTCGATGGTGCCGACGGCTCGTTCGATGTCTTCGGGGAACACGTTCCGCCCACCGACGATGATCACGTCCTTGATGCGTCCGCAGATCACGAGCTCACCATCGAGCATGTAGGCGAGGTCGCCAGTGCAGAGCCAGCCGTCATGGAACATGGCCGTCGTGGCTTCCGGTCGCTTGTAGTACCCAGGGGTCACGCTCGTTCCACGGATGAGCAACTCCCCTACTTGTCGATCAGGTAGGTCTTCGCGTGTCTCGGGATCGACGACGCGCATTTCGAGTCCGGGCACCGGACGACCCAGAAGAGGTAGGCGTCGCACATGGATCTCGTCGTCATCGTCGCGATCGACTTCCTTGGCGTAGCGCTCTCTCTCGAGCACGACACGATCGACGGCGTCGCACTTGAGTCCTCGGTGTCGTGGGGGGAATGCGCCTCCGATGGCAACCTCGGCCATTCCGAAGGCCGGGAACACGCTTCCAGCCGCGAATCCGAAGCGTCCGGCTTCGGTGACGAATGCTTCCACCGCCATCGGGTCGACGGGCTCGGCACCGGACAACGCCAAGGTGAGTGACGAGAGATCGAGATCCTTGGCTCGCTTCAGCGCGCGCGTCGCCAGGACCCAAGCGAAATTCGGACCGGCCGTTGCCGTTCCGCGCCAATCGCTGATCCATTGCATCCACGATCCGGGGTGGGCCATGAAGTCCTGGGGAGCGGCCTGAACGAGCTGAACACCCTTCAACATCGGGATGGAAAGGAATCCGACCAATCCCATGTCGTGATACAGCGGAAGCCACGACACCATCACCTCGTCCGGACTCAGTGAAGCGGCCTCACCTGCAGCATCGATGTTGGCGCACAGAACGCGCTCGGGGATCATCACTCCCTTGGGTTCGGACGTCGACCCACTCGTGTATTGCAGGATGACGAGACGTTCGACGTCGTCGGCCGGACGCTCCCACGCGGCGGCCGATGCCCGACCAGGCCCGGAAATCACCGATTCCATCGGGACGATCGGCGGATCGCCCGGTGCTGCTTCGTAGAACGCGGCCAGCGCGTCGTCGATGAGAACCAGCTTGGCCTCGCCGTGGCGGATTCGGGAACGGGTGCTCTCGACGAAAGCATCGAGCGACGCCATGCGCATCGGCAACGGCAGAACCATGCTGGCGGCACCGCTCAGCCAACACGCACGGACCACCGTGAGAAGGTTTCGACTCGTCGGTCCGAGGATGGCCACATGATCACCGGGGGCCACTCCCATCGCCTGAAGAGTCGCCGCCACCGCCAGCGCCTCGTCGTGCACCTGCCGCCACGAGACATAGGTCGGTTCGGCGGCCACACTCGAACCGACGAAACGAACACCGGTGTCGGTGTCGGCCCCATACTCGAGACGATCGATGACGGTGCCGGTGCACAGGAGTCCAGTTGGAGTGCTCATGACGACGTCGGGAAACTAGTCGTCGCTCGAGGAGGTGTCGTATTCGTCGCGCCGGCGTCACCGAATGACCGTTTCAGCAGGGACTTCTGGGTCACGAGCGTTACCCTTTGAGCATGGCCCCGCCCCCGGACCAATTCGGCGACGACACGCCCCGATTCCGCTACAACGCCGAGCTGGCCAGCCGAATCGAAACCAAGTGGCAGGACACCTGGGAGGCCGACCGAACCTTCGAAGCCCCCAATCCGGCCGGGCCACTCGCCGAGCCCCACAAGGTCGCCGATCGACCGAAATTGTTCGTCCTCGACATGTTCCCATACCCGAGCGGAGCTGGTCTCCACGTTGGCCATC
>JBEGQB010000007.1:0-18619 GCA_041181165.1 Actinomycetota bacterium | reverse complement strand
GCACGTGGGCGGCGATGGCCGTCGTGCCGCGCGGTGGGAATTCGGGCGCCAACATCAGGATTCGCACGAATCCGACGGTACCAACGGCGCGCTCGTAGCCTGATGGTCATGTCGACGACGACCGAGAATGCCGGACGTTCTTGGTGGCGCGACACCGAGATCCGACCGATGATCCTGGCCTGTCTCACTTTGAGCGCAGCCGTCGGGGTGTTCGGGTTCTCCTTCGGCGTGGGTTCGGTGGCCGCCGGATCATCGGTGGCCCAGACCTGCGCTCTGTCGTTGTTCGTCTTCACCGGGGCGTCGCAGTTCTCGGCGGTCAGCGTGGTGGGAGCCGGTGGCTCATTGGGGTCGGCACTCGGAGGCGCCCTACTTCTCGCGGCGCGCAACGGCGTGTATGGCTTGGCGATGTCACGGCGTCTGGATGGCTCGCTCGGTCGGCGCCTCGTGGCCGCTCAGCTCACGATCGACGAGACAACCGCCATGGCAGTCGCTCAGCCCGATCGCCGGCGCCAGCAGATCGCCTTCTGGTTCACGGGTGTGACGCTGTATGTGTTCTGGAACATCGGAACCCTCATCGGAGCGATCACCGGCAGTGCGATCGATCCGCAGACCTTCGGACTCGATGCGGCATTCCCAGCCGGGTTCGTGGCGATGGTCTGGCCGCTCCTTGGTGATCGTCGGGCGCGCGCCGCTGCCGCCCTCGGAGCCACCATCTGTCTGGTGTCGGTGTCGTTCACGCCGGTTGGAGTGCCGATTCTGTTGTCGGCGATCGCGGTTCTCGTCGGACTCCAGCGTCCGATGCCCAGCCCACGTTCGGCGGTGACGTCATGACATGGACTCTCGTGATCGTGCTCGCCATCGGTGCGTACGCATTCAAGGTCACGGGTCTCGTGTTGCTCGGTGGTCGGTCGCTGCCTCCGGTGATCGATCGATGCCTGATGCTGATTCCGGCAGCGGTGATCAGTGCACTCGTCGTGAAGGACACCCTGACAATCGGTCAGGACATCGTTTTCGATGCTCGGGCCCTCGGTATCGCGGCGGCAACCATTGCTGCGTGGCGACGTTGGCCGCTCATTGTGGTGATCGTTCTTGGCGCAGCGGTCACGGCTCTGACTCGCCTCATCGGCTGAATCGATCCTCGAGGAGGCTGTTCGCGTCGGTCAGGATGATTCGACGAGGCGCTTCAGTCGGGTGAGGTTGCGACGCCAGATGGCCTTCATCACGAGGCCGCCACCCACGATCTCGCCGAGCCGACCGCCCAACCACCACGGGAAGCGGAGTTCTTCGCTCCAGGTGAATCGGGTGCGTCGACCGTCGTCGAGGGGAGCGATGGTGAAGATGCCCGATCCGGTCACGAGGCCGGTGTGTTTGACCCCCATGGCTGAACCCGGGATCCACTCGGTGATCTCCATGTGATCGGTGAGCTTGATCGGCCCCACTTTGGTGTCGCACAAGAACTTCGTGCCCACGCCCCGGGTTTGTTCGCCTTGGAAGCGGATGGCCACGGCGTCAGCCATCCAGTCGACGTGGCGTTCGATGGGTTCGACGACGTCCCACACGCGCGTGGGGGAGGCGTCGAGATCGATGGCGACGGTGATTCGACTCATGAGTCAGGCGCGGGCGCCGACACGACGGAGTTCCTGAGCGGCGTTCTCCGGCGGCACGATGTTGATCATCACACCAGTACCTCGCTCGAAGCCGGCAACCGTCGTGAGCTTGGGCCACAGGTGGGCATGCCAGTGGAACGGACCATCGTGCTGGTGTGGCGCGGTGTGGAAGACGAGGTTGAACGCAACATCGGTGAAGATCGCATTCAAATGAGCCAACGCATCGCGGATGGCGCGTCCGACGCCGGCCAGTGATTCGTCGGAGGCGTCGGGCAGATGCTGATGGTGATGTTTGGGCATCACGAGCATCTCGTACGGGCCACCGCTCCAGAACGGGCACACGACCATGGCGTCATCGTTCTCGACCACGACGCGTTCGTCGGCGGCCGACTCGGCTTCGATCGTGGCGCACAGGATGCAACCGCCCTCGAAACGTACGAAGGCTCGCTCTTCGTCGAGGATCTCACCCGGTACGAAGGGGAGTCCGAGCAACTGGCCATGCGGATGGGAAAGCGAAGCACCGGCCTCGCGACCATGGTTCACGATGGCCTGCGTGTAGCGGATGTGTCCCGACTCCGCGTGGTGAAGGAGTCGGCGCTTCAGCATCACCATGATCTCGGAGCACGCATCGTCGTCGAAGGTGTCGATACCGCCGCGATGCTCCGGGGTGAACACGAAGACCTCATGGGTCCCACTCGCTTCGGCCATCACGTGCACGGGTCCGAGGTTGCGAACGGCGAGTGAATCGTCCCCGTCGAACGCGGGATAGAGATTGGGGACCACCCGCATCCGCCAGTTGTCACCCGAGCCGATCGTGGCCAGTGGCTTGTTGGCCGGATCCTCGTTGCCAGGACAGAACGGGCACGGACGACTCGGGTCCGATTCGACCGTCTGGACACGGGTGGCGAAATCGGTGGGGCGCATGGCGCGCTCGGCGACGATGGTGACCCACCGGCCGGTGAGGGGATTGAGGCGGAGTTGACTCACGGTGACTTCAGGATACGGAATCAGACCCGGCAATACACGGAGACGTGTGTCGGTGATTCTTCGTCGAACGGGGTGCCGGCCATGTCCTCCGTGCGCGACGTCAATTCGAATCCGGCGATGTGCGCCATGTCGTCGAGTTCGGCCGGTGTGCTGTAACGGATTCGGTAGGGACGGAGGCGAACCGGCGCCCCATTGGTCAACTCGACGATCTGACCGTCAACGGTTTGTGCCAGTGGATCGTGGACATCGGCGAGCAGCACCAACCGATCGGCGGTCATCGAGCGAACGGTCACGGTGCTTCCGGCGGGTCGTTTCGGATCGGGGACGAATGCCTCCACCACGAAACATCCGCCGTTTTCCAGCCGGGATCGAACCGCACCGAAGAGGTTCTGTTGACGACGTGCATCGGTGAGGTTGAAAAGCGTGTTGTAGGCGACGAAGACGACACGAAAGATTTCATCGGGCAGGTCGTCGACCATGTTGCCCTGAATCGCTCGAACGAGTCGGTCGGGGTCCTTGCCGGCCAGCCGTTCGAGCATTGCCGCGCTGGCGTCGATGCCGGTGACGTTCGCACCCGTGTATGCGAGCGGAAGCGCGAGCCGTCCGGTTCCGACTCCGAGTTCGAGGAAGGGACCCGAGCCCCCGAGGACTCGGAGTCGGTCGACGGTTGCGTCCACGCGACTGACGTCGCGATACCAATCGTCGTAGACGTCGGCGAAGGAGTCCCCGTAGGTCTCGTCGCCGTATCCGTGCATGAAGTCAGTTCACCATGTGGGAATCGTTGCCGCCAACGCCGGCCAGTACCTCGGGCGGTTACCCTTCGATGAGTGGCCGAACGACTGATCTACCTCGACCATGCGGCCACGACGCCCATGCGACACGACGCAGTGGCGGCCATGACGCCCTATCTCACCGAAGTCTTCGCCAATCCCTCCGGGTCGCATCGTTTCGCGCGCCGCGCCCGGCAGGCCGTGGACGAATCCCGGGAGACCATCGCTTCGATCATCGGTTGCGACCTCGGTGAGATCGTCTTCACGAGTTGCGGGACCGAGAGCGACAACATGGCGGTCCGTGGAGCCGACGAGTCGCGCGTCGGAAGTCCGGTGTGCATCGCGACCGAGCACCATGCGGTGCTGCACACGGTCGAGCGATTCGGTGGCCGCGTGGTCCGTGTGACGTCGGCTGGAGACGTCGATCTCGATCACTTGACGACGGTCCTGAGCGAGGGACCGGTGTCGAGTGTCTCGGTCATGGCAGTGAACAACGAGACCGGTGTGATCACCGATCTCGCTGCGGTGTCCCGAATCGTGCGTCGTCTCGCACCCCGAGCGATTCTGCACACCGATGCGGTTCAGGCCGCTTGCTGGATCGACCTGCGGACCATCTGGCCGCTCGTGGACACCCTCGCGCTGAGTGCGCACAAGTTCGGTGGGCCCAAGGGTGTGGGTGTACTTGCGGTTCGCTCCGGCTCCGATCTGTCGCCGCTCATTCTCGGCGGAGGACAAGAACGCGATCGCCGAAGCGGCACACACAACGTTGCTGGCATCGTGGCCACTGCCGTCGCTCTTCAGCAGACCGACCACGACCGACCGGCGGAATCACAGCGGATCGAGGCGATTCGTCGTGACCTCTTCGCCGGACTCGAAACCGTCGACGGATTGCGGCGCACGGTCGCGGCCACTTCGAGTGTTCCGGGAGTCGCCCATTTGTGCATTCCGGGTGTGGAGAGTGAGGCTTTGCTCTACCTGCTCGATGAACAAGGGGTGTGTGCTTCTTCGGCCTCGGCGTGCGCGAGCGGCGCCATGGAGCCGTCCCACGTGTTGGCGGCCATGGGAGTACCGACCGAACTCGCCCGTGGTTCACTCCGACTCTCGTTCGGCCACACGACATCGCCGGACGACGTTCGAGTCGCCGCCGATGTGATCGTCGCCGCCGTCGAGCGGGTTCGTAGCGCCACCCGGCGGCTCGGCACACCGCGGGTCTGACTCCCGTAGCCTGACCAACGGAGGACGACCGTGAAGATTCTCGTGGCGATGTCGGGTGGAGTGGATTCATCAGTCGCCGCCGCGCTCCTGCGCGAACAAGGTCATGAGATCGTCGGTGTGACCATGCGCCTCTGGGGTGGGGAGAGCGACACCGGTTGTTGCAGCGTGAGCGATGTCGACGACGCGCGTCGAGTGGCCCAACAGCTCGGAATCGACCACCTGGTCTTCAACTTCACCGACGACTTCCATCGAGCCGTCGTCGATCCGTACGTTGCTGATCATTCGGCGGGGATCACACCGAATCCGTGCATCGAGTGCAACCGGCACATCAAGTTCGATCGATTGTTCGATCGAGCCGATGTTCTGGGCTTCGATGCCGTGGCCACGGGACATCACGCGCGGATCATCGCGAGCGAATCAGGTTGGCGCCTCACCAGAGGGGCCGACCCGGCCAAGGACCAGAGTTACGTCGTGCACATGCTCGACCAGAGCCGTCTGGCCCGCACCATGTTCCCGGTCGGCGACATGACCAAGGCTGAGGTTCGAGCTCATGCAGCTCGACTCGGACTACGCACGGCAGCCAAGCCCGACAGCCAGGACGTCTGCTTCATCACCACGACCAAGAATGCCGATGGCGAATCGGGTCGTTCTTCTTTCCTGCGACGCCGGATCGAACTTCACCCGGCCGACGTCGTGGACGAAGACGGACGTCGAATCGGTTCGGTCGACGCCGTCGAACTCGTGACCCTCGGTCAGCGACGCGGTGTGGCGGGTGGAGGAGGCACGAAGCGGTTCGTCGTCGATGTGGACGTGAACGGTCGGCGCGTCACCGTTGGTCCCGAGCAGTCTCTGAACGTCGATCACGAGATCGGTTCCTCGACGACTTGGTCCGATCGACCGCAGTCCGGTTCGGTACTGGTTCAATGCAGCGCGCACGGTTCTCCGCGCCGAGCCACTCTCACCGTTCTCGACGACGACATGGTGCGCGTCGACTGGGAATCCCTCGAGCGGCGCATCTCGCCCGGGCAGAGCCTCGTGTTCTACGACCCGACCGATACATGGGTCATCGGTGGGGCGACCACCACGACGCGCTCGGTCAGCCCAGCAATGCCCTGAGGGCGCGTCCGGGTCGACTCGGTCGGACCCTGAACGAACGAACATGGATGGCTCGGCCACCGGGATGTTCCGACGTCGCTGCGAGAACGACGGTGTCGAAGTCGGACAGTGTCACTCGCAGCCCCGGACCACGGCCGCCTCCGGCGAGATCGGCATCATCGCCGAGGTCATCGGTGAGTTCGATCGCGGTCACCGCCGAACGACTGAACATGGCCGTTTCGGCCAGCACGACGTGATCGTGGACGACGATTCCCGCCGGCACGCGCACCAGCCATCTTCGTGAGAGTCGATGGAAGCGCGGTGGGAGCAGAACGACGCCGACCACCGCAAGGGTGACGAGAATGCCACCGGCGATCCATGCCCGATTCACGAGGGCGAGTGCACCGACGATGGCCGAACTCACCCAGAGCATCCACATGATGAGTTGTACGGCCGCCATGGGCGTAGGGCTGCGCAGCAGGAAACGCATTTCGTCGCCGTAGGCGGACTTCTGCACGAAATAGGCACCGATCTCGGCCATGAAGGCGAACGAGGTCATGGCCGCCGACAGCGCGAGCACGATGATCGAACTTGCCGAGGGTTCGGCGGCGACGATGATCAGGGCCACACTCGAATGTGCTGGAGCGACGAGTCGCAGAGCGGTGAGCGAGATCGAACTCGGGACCATCACGCAGAGAAGGAGAATCGACCACAGAGACCAGAAAGCGATTTGCGCGAGGATCTTCGTACTGCTGTCGACATCGTCGAGCGATCCCGAGACGAGCGGCACCGAGGCTCCACCCACGACGACGAGTGCAAAGAGCACTCGCACCTGAATCGGGGTCGAAATGAAGTGTCGGGTGAGGCGGTTCATGAGGTTCCGTTCGGTGCCTCCAATTGTGGCTCGTCGAGGTGTGCCTGCTACGAAAGAAGCGGAGGGGATGGGAGATGGTTGCAGACATTCGGTCGATGTTCGCCAAGAGCGGCGTCTCCACCGGCGTCGGCAGTCTGCCGCACCGCGACTCGCGCGAGGCGGCGGCGTTCTCGTTGGCACAGACCCCCGAGTTGCCGTGCATTCCCACTCTCCCTCGCCGGTCACCAGCGGAGGGAATGATCGCTCAGGCCGTGGTCGGTATCCCCGGAATCAGCCTCGGTCAGTACGGCTCGCTACTGGTCGACTCGAGAATGGTCCATCCACTGGCGGCCGTGCGAACCTCGATCGACGACGACGCCTTCGGAGCTCTTCGCGCCTTCATCGAACTCGCCCAGGACCACCAGGGTCCGGTCAAGTGGCAGTTCACCGGTCCGATCACACTGGGTTGGGCTCTCGTGCGAGCTGGCGTGGCGCCGCATCTCGCGTTCGACGTCGCCGTGCGTGCCGTGCGCGAGCACGTTCGTGTTCTCTGCGACCACATCGGTTCTTCGTTGCCGAACTGTCCCCAGATCGTGATCCTCGACGAGCCCGAACTCGGTGACCTCCTCGACGAGAACCATCCGCTCGCACTCGACAGCGCGATCGACATCCTCTCGGGCGCGATGGCGGCCGTCGAACGAGATGCCGTCGTCGGCATCCATAGTTGTGGTTCGGTTCCGCTCGCGCCACTCATTGCCGCTGGTCCGCGGATCCTCAGCATCCCGGCCTCGGAGGACCTCGTTGCCGCTGCGCCGCAGATCAACGCGTTCCTCGAATCGGGCGGCTGGATCGCGTGGGGCGTCGTGCCGACCGATGGCCCGCTCGGTACGACGGTCGAACGTTGGTGGCGACGTCTCTCGTCGGTGTGGTGCGGACTCGTTCAGTCCGGCTGCGATGCGATGCGTCTACGACAGCAGAGTTTCGTCACGCCGGATTGCGGCTTGGCCCTGCACGACTCCGGATCCGCCCAGCGGGTGTTCGAACAGGTGCGGGAGATCGGTGAGAAGGTCAGAACACAGGCCTTGGCGACTCGCCTGACCGTCGGGGCCTGATCCTCGACCACACCGCAGTCGTACAATCGGTTCATGCCCAAACGTCCGGCGGCCGACGATTCCGGGGCGATCGTCCGACGAATCGCCGAACTGCGCGAGACGATCAATCACCATCGTCGGCTGTATCACACGTTGGCAGAACCCGAGATCGCCGATGCCGAATACGACGAACTGATCCGCGAACTCGAACAACTCGAGTTGGCTCATCCCGACGAAGCCGCGGCCGATTCACCCACTCAGCTGGTGGGCGGTGAGATCAGTGAGGCGTTCGCGCCAGTCGAACATCGCGTGCCGATGACGAGCCTCGACAACGCGATGGATCGCGCCGAGCTCGACGCCTGGGGCGAGCGGGTGTCGAAGGGCCTCCCGGAGGCTTCGATTCGGTTCTGCTGCGAACTCAAGATCGACGGATTGGCCGTGAGCCTGCGCTACGAGAAGGGTCGGCTCGTGCAGGCAGCCACTCGTGGAGACGGCCGGGTGGGCGAGGACGTCACGGCGAACGTCTCGACGATCGCCGTGGTTCCCAAGGAACTGAAAGCGAAAAAGGGTGTGGTCGTCCCCGAGGTTCTCGAAGTTCGCGGTGAGGTGTATCTGCCCATCGACGCATTCGAAAGGTTGAAGGCGGCCAAGGAAGCCGAGAACGCCGAACGCGTCTCGGCGGGCAAGAAACCCGAACCGGTGCCCGTGAATCCGCGCAATGCCGGTGCCGGAAGCTTGCGCCAGAAGGATCCCATGGTCACCGCCGGGCGCGGTCTGGCATTTTGGGCCTATCAAGTGGGCGAAGTCGTGGGTGGTCCCGTGTTCGCGTCGCATCACGAAACTCTCGATTTCCTGGCGTCTCTCGGGTTTCCGGTGAATCCGAGCATTCGCGTCGTGAACGACCTGGCCGCCGTCGGCGAGTTCTGCGACGAGTGGCAAGGGAAGCGTCATCTGATCCCGTACGAAATCGACGGGGTCGTCGTGAAGGTCGACGATCTCGCTCAACGCGAGGTCCTCGGATTCACCGCGCGGGCACCGCGTTGGGCCATCGCCTTCAAGTTCCCACCCGAAGAACGCACGACCCTGTTACGCGACATTCAAGTCTCGATCGGCCGTACCGGGCGGGCGACGCCGTTCGCGGTCCTGGAGCCGGTGTTCGTCGGCGGTTCCACGGTTGCCATGGCCACGTTGCACAACGAAGATCAAGTTCGTCTGAAAGACGTCCGCCCCGGCGACACCGTTGTCGTTCGCAAGGCCGGCGACGTGATTCCCGAAGTCGTCGGCCCGGTTCTGTCGGTTCGTCCCGAAGGTCTGGCGGCGTGGAAATTCCCCACTACTTGTCCGTGTCCATTGAAGAGCACACTCGCGCGTCTCGAAGGGGAGTCCGACACCCGGTGCATCGAGGCAAACTGTCCGCACCAACGAGATCAACGCATCATCTACTTCGCGTCCCGAGGTGCAATGGACATCGAGGGACTCGGTGAACGTACGGTGTTTCAGTTGTCCGACGCCGGCTTGGTGGCGGACCCCGGCGACATCTACTCGCTCACCATCGAGCAACTGCTCACGCTCGAGGGTTTCGGTCGACTCAGCGCCGAGAAACTCCTCGCGGCCATCGAAGGATCCAAGACCCGGCCACTTCCCAAGATCCTCACGGCGCTCGGAGTCAAACACCTCGGACCATCGGCATCGGAGGCGTTGGCCTCGGCCTTCGGCTCGCTGGATGGTGTCATGAATGCGTCGGTCGACGACCTCGCGACCGTCGATGGTGTCGGTGACGTGATCGCGCAGTCGATCTCTCGCTGGTTCGACATCCCCGAGAATCGATTGTTCGTGGAGAAGTTGCGCGATGCCGGAGTCGACTTCGGCAACATCGAGGTCTCGCGTCAACCGCAGAATCTCGTCGGCAAAGCAATCGTGGTCACCGGCACGCTCGACGGCTTCGATCGGGACGGCGCCGAGAGAGCCATCAAGGACCGCGGTGGCAAGAGTCCCGGTTCGGTCTCGAAGAAGACCTTCGCCGTGGTCGTCGGTCGCGAACCGGGAGCGAGCAAGGTGGCCAAGGCCGAAGAACTCGGAGTTCCGATGATCGACGAGGCCGCGTTCGTGCGCGTGCTTGAAACCGGCGAACTTCCCTGACGACGGAATTTTCCGACTACAGAACCTCGAAAGACCAGCTGTAACTGCGAGCCGAACCCCGGCCGTCTTCGATCTTCCAGAACACCACGGTCACCTGGTGTTCGCCAACCGAATACTTCTCGATCGGGGCACCCTCGGTCGGTTCGAATCGGATGAGTGAGTTGCCCTGGTCGTAGATCGCGGTGGGCGGGAGTTCGATCTGCTGTCCCGGCTCGGCCAGGACACCGGTGACGTCTTCGAGTCGGGTCGTGGGGAGTTCGATGCCGTCGAGGACGAGCGTGGCTTCGAATCCGTCTTCCAGATCGACGGAGATCTCGGTCTGTGACAACACCTGACGGTCGTTGGGGGCGGGGGAGATGTCGATGATGGCGTCGGGGTAGCCGAGCGAATCACGACCGGTGGTGGCCGACAACAGCCCGAAAACCACGAATGTGAGTCCAACACCGAGACCGATGCTCACGAGCAAGAGTTCTCGACGAGGCCGCTTGTCGGCTCCCAGCGGTCGGGGGTTCCGCTTGCTCACCCCGTCAGTCTCGCCCGTGGGCTGGGCTTTTGCACGATCGACCAGCCCGAGGTCGATCGCCGACGATCGGACATCGGTCACCCACCACTAGTTTGAAAGCCCATGGTCGAAGCCGGAGTCGCCGATCCCGACGACCTGATCGGGGCCCTCGTCGACGGGCGGTTCCGTCTCGAGCGGCTGGTCTCGCTCTCATCGTCGTCCTTGACCTTCGTGAGCACCGACGAGACCGTCGGTGGCTCAGCGGTCGTGCGTGTGTTCACGGCCGATGCCTCGTCCTCTCTCGGATCCGAAGTTCTCGAGCAAGCCGAGCGCGTGGCGGCACTCGAGCACCCCACGATCACATCGGTCATCGCGTACGGTCGTTGGTCGGCCGATGGATCTGACCGGGTCTACGTCGCCACCGCTCGCCCGGGGGGTGGGACCCTCCAGGACATGATCGACCGTGGTCGACTTCTCACGCCATCGCAAGCGGTGGTCGTCGGTGTCGACGTGTGCCGGGCTCTCGATCGAGCGCATCGGCGCGGACTCGTCCATCACGACCTCCGGCCCTCGGCTGTCATGTTCTCGGATCAGCAGAACGTCTCACTCACCGACATCGGTATCGCCTCGGTCGTGGCTGATCGGGCGTGGTCGGATCCCTCGACCATCTCGCTCGAGCGGGCTCGCTACTCGTCGCCCGAACAGGCGACTGGTCAGCCCTTCGATGAGAAGTCGGACGTGTATTCGTTGGCTCTCGTACTCGTCGAGGCGATGACCGGCGTCGTGCCGTTCCTCGCCGATTCGGCGGTGGCCACACTGAGCGCGCGCGTCGATCGACTGTTCCCGGTGTCGGCCGACCTCGGCCCACTCGCCGCCGTTCTCGAGAAAGCCGGACGAGCCGATCCCCTCGAGCGCTCGAGTGCCGCCGAGATGGGCCGAGCTCTGGTGCAAGCGGCGTCATCGATGGCGCGTCCGACTCCGTTGCCGATCGTCCTCGCCGACGCAACTGGTGAGGTGCCGGTGTCGACTCCGCCCCTCGATTCGACAGTCGATGTTTCGCGCCCCGCCGACTATTCGTCGATGGAGAACTCGTGGTCGACGCCGTCTGCGATCGAAGGCGGTCTCGTCATCCGCAGTGAAGACGAACCAGTGGCCGAATCGCCTTTGTCCGAAGAAGGTCGTCCGCTCGTCGGGCGTTGGATCATCGCGGCCATCGCGGTTCTCGCGTTGCTCGTCGGTGGACTGTTCGCCTATCGCGCCTTCACCGACGACTCCGAACCCGTCCCCGATCTCGCCGGTCTGGACGAAGGTTCGGCCACCAATGCCGTGACCGAATTCGGCTGGCAGGTGGAGACCACCGAGGAGTTCAGCGAGGAGCAAGAGGCCGGTCAGGTCGTGCGCACCGAGCCAGCGGCCGGGAAGAAACTCGATTCGGGCGACGTTCTGACGCTCGTCATCTCGAGTGGACCACCGCCCGTTCCACTGCCCGATCTCTCCGGTATCGAGTCGACCGACGCCGTGACGTTCCTCGCCAACGTCGGACTCGTGTCGAACCTTGTGGACGCGTACAGCGAGGACGTGGCGGTCGGTTTCGTGGTGCGTTGGGAAGTGCCTGAACAACCGAACCTGACCACTGGTGATGAAGTCGTGAAGGGCACGACGGTCGACGTGTACATCTCGCAAGGACCCGAACCGCGCACTGTTCCCGACCTCGTCGGTCAGAGCTTCGACTCGGCCAAGTCGATTCTCGAAGCCATGCGCCTCACCATTGCGCGCGACGAGGATCAGTTCTTCCTGGACGTCCCGGCTGGAGCAGTCGGATCACAGATGCCGGCCAAGGATGAAAAAGTCGAACGCGACTCCGAAGTTCGCGTCGTGGTGTCCAAGGGCCCCGACGTCGTGGCCGTTCCCTCCATTCGGCGCTTGAGCGTCGACCAGATCAAAACTGCACTCACCAACGCCGGACTCACCGTGGCGAGTGTGACCGGCAAACCGAGGGGAACTCCCGTTGCATTACTGGTCAACGGTCAGCCGGTCACGGCTGGTCAGCTGGTTCCTCGTGGATCACCCGTCGTCATCGCCTATTACGGGTAGTCGGCTTCTCGTCCAACGAGCACTTTGCCTAAGGTCTCGTGGTCGTTGCGGCACGGGCCGCCCGAGGAATCTGGAGTCTCGAAATGGGTGCATTGCAGGGTCGAGTAGCGATCATCACCGGAGCCGGCCGCGGACTCGGTCGCGAGCATGCGTTGCTCTTCGCCGCCGAGGGCGCCAAGGTCGTGGTGAACGATCTCGGTGGCGCGAACGACGGTACGGGTACCGACATGACCCCCGCCCAGCAGACGGTGGCCGACATCAAGGCCATGGGCGGAGAGGCGATCGTCAACACCGACAACGTCGCCGATTGGGATGGCGCGAAGCGAATGATCGATCAGGCGGTCGAGACCTTCGGTGACCTCGACATTCTCGTCAACAACGCCGGCATCCTGCGCGACCGCGTGCTCGTCAACATGACCGAGGCCGAGTGGGACGCAGTGATCGCGGTTCACTTGAAGGGACACTTCGCGCCCACTCGCCACGCGGCTGCGTACTGGCGTGAGCAATCGAAGAACGGAGTGAACAAGGTGCGCAACTTGGTGCACACTTCGAGCACCTCTGGTCTGTTCTCGAATCCCGGTCAGGCCAACTACGGCGCAGCCAAGTCGGGTATCGCGACCTTCAGTCAGATCTGCGCGAAGGAACTCTCGCGTTACAACGTGAAGAGCAACTCGATCGCCCCGGCGGCCCGAACGCGTCTCACACTCGCCACTCCGGGTTTGGAAGACGTCATGGCGCCCAAAGAAGGTGCCTTCGACATGTGGGACCCGGCCAATGTGAGCCCGCTCGTTGCGTACTTGTCGTCGGAGGCCTGCGAATTCAGCGGCGAGACCTTCTACGTGCAGGGCGGGCAGGTCACTCGAGTGCAGTCCTGGGCCATGGCCGAGGAGATCAAGCAGAACGATCGTTGGAGTGTCGCCGACCTGACCAAGGCGATGTCGGCTCTCGCGCCCAAGTCCTGAATCGTGGGCGAAGGAGCCCACCAGCCGCGCACTCTGAACGTCGACTCCGCCGGAATCGACGAAATCGGTGTCGTACCGTGGCCGATCCTGCTTCGACGTTGGCTCGGTCGCCGAGTTCCGATCGATCGGCACTGGGCGATGCTGACCGTCGTACTGACCGCTCTCTTCACAGTCGGCTTCACGATCACGATCCTCGTCGTGTCGCTCGAGTCCATCGCCGAAGAATTCGATTCGACGGTTTCGACGGTCGCGTGGAGCATCACCGGTCCGATGTTGGCCTTCGGTGTGGTCGGCCCGGCCTACGGCAAAGCCGGTGATCTCTGGGGACACAAACGTGTGTTCACACTCGGGCTCCTCGGAGCCGGAATCTTCGCCGGACTCACCGCAGTTGCATGGAACGCGCCGTCGATGGTCGCATTTCGGATTCTTTCGGCGACCTCAGGCGCGGCGACCGGTCCGGCGACGATGGCGTACATCAATCGGCTGTTTCCCCCCGAGGACCGTGTACGGCCGTTGTCGTACTGGAGTTTCGTGAATGCCGGCGCACCCGTGCTCGGAGTGGTGGCCGGTGCACCTTTGGTCGAAGCCTTCGGTTGGCGGGTGATCTTTGCCGTGCAGGCACCGTTGTGTGTCCTCGGGGTGATCATCGCTCTGTGGCTTCTGCCCGACACCGACAAGATGCCCGACGTCCGATTCGACGTCCGAGGTTCGGTGACGCTCGGGCTGGGGGCCACGATGATTCTCGCCGGCATCAACCAGGGTCCGAAGTGGGGCTGGGGGAGCCCGTCGATCCTCGCTTTACTGACGGCGGGCGCCGTCCTTCTCTACTCCTTCGTTCGCATCGAGAAGAGCACATCCGACCCATTGATGCCGCTTCACTGGGTGCGCACGCGGAACATCGCCTTTCCGGTCGCCTCGCAGGCATTGTCGAACTTTGCGTACATGGGCGGCTTTCTCATGGCGCCGCGCATCATGCACGACGTACTGCGCTGGGACACCTCCCAGATCTCGTTCGTGGTGATCACCCGGCCGCTCACTTTTGCGCTCATCGCCCCGTTGGCATCGCTCGTGACGATCCGCATCGGTGAACGGGCGACCGGCGTGTTCGGTGCACTTTGCGTCAGCACCTCGATGCTGTTTTTCGCACTCGTGTCACCGACGTCCGGCTTGCTCGTCGTGATGCTCGCACTCGGGCTCTCCGGCGCCGGAATCGGCATCGCCAATCCGGCCCTCACGTCACTCGTGGCCAACGCGGTGGACGAACGTGACCTGGGCGTGGCCGGAGCCATGCAGCAACTGATGAATCAGATCGGGGCCGTTCTCGGTTCGGTGATTCTCGCCACGGTCCACGAGTCATTGGCCGATGGCGACGTCACCAGCTCCTATCGTGCGGCGTTCCTGGTGGCCATGGGAGTGGCCCTCTGTTCGTCGTTGGTCGCGTCGTACGTCCGGTCGACGCCGCGTGACGTCGTTACTTCGTGATCGACTTGATCTCTTCGGCGATCTTGAGCGTGATGTCGGTCTGAGGAACGGCGGTCTGCATCGACATGATCTTCATCATGTCTCCCTGCACCTTGATCTTGCCCCCCATGAACGCCTGCATCGCCGCCGCCTGATCACCGAGGGCGAACATCGCCCGGGCAGTCGCCCAATCGGTCGTGACGGTGGCATCGGGGTTCTCGAGTTCACCCAGATCCATCTGCATGTCGCCAGACGAGGTGTCGACGAAAGACTTGACCTCTCCCGAGCCGAACGGAACGTCGGTGATCACCTGGTTGATACGGATCACGGCCGAGATCTTGGGCGCCTGCCCTTCGTACTTGGCGCGAATCTCGCGGGCGGCTTGCATCCATTCGTCGGACAAGAACTCGTGTGTCATGTCGGCGACGCTAGTGCGATCACAGCGAGATCGTCACGGTGGAGGTGGTCACTCGCGACAGGAAATCTCGGTCGAGTTCCACTCCGGTTCCGGGGCCGCTGGGAACGGTCACGAATCCGCCATCGAGCCGCACGGGTTCGGTCACGATGTCGTGTTTCCAGAAGCGTTCGGACGCCGAAACATCGCCGGTGACGGTGAAGTTGGGGAGTCCGGCGAGAGCGAGATTCATGGCCCGGCCGATGCCGGTCTCGAGCATGCCGCCGCACCAGACCGGAATGCCCCGGTCGGCGCACACATCGTGCACCGCAACCGCTTCCAGATATCCGCCCACCCGTCCGGCTTTGATGTTGATGATCGAGCAGGCCTGGCGTTCGATCGCATCCACCGCCGCCCGGGCCGACACGATCGATTCGTCGAGACAGATCGGAGTTCGGACCTGACGGGCAATGATTGCATGACCGGTCACGTCGTCCTCGGGGAGGGGTTGCTCGATGAGAAGAAGTCCGTGATCGTCGAGACGAGCCAAGTGCGCTCCGTCGTCGCGCGTGTACGCCGTGTTGGCATCGACCTGTAGAGGAATGTCGTCACCGAACACCCGTCGAACCATTCCGACCGGTTCGAGATCCCAGCCCGGCTCGATCTTGAGTTTGATGCGTACGTAGCCGTCGTCCAGATAGCCACCGACGACTCGTTCGAGTTGGTCGAGGGAGTCCATGATGCCGACCGAGACTCCCGAGGGGACTCGATCCGTGGTGGCCCCGAGGAAGTGGGCGAGGTTGCGGTTGCTACTGCGCAATTGCGCATCGAGGACGGCGGCTTCGATCGCGCCCTTGGCCATGCGGTGGTCCTTGACCGGTTCGAGGATCGAAGCGACGTCGACAGCCCGCAGATTCCGTCGCCGACCGGCGAGTCGAGGAATGAGGTGGTGCCTCATCACGTGGGCGGCACCTTCCACGTATTCGCTCGAGTACAACGGGTCGTTGCCGGCCACACACTCGCCCCATCCCTCGGCAGATTCGGTGAGCACCCGCACCAGAAGAATGTCGCGCGCCGTTTCGGTTCCGAAAGAAGTCCGGAACGGCGACACGAGCGGCAGCGAGATCCGGTGCAGCTCGATGGCGCGGACGTCGATAGCGTCGATGGTCTCGAATCTCATCGGCTCAACTCCGTTCCCGTGGGGCCAACACATACTGCCCGGTAGCCGACATGCCGCGCACGACGTGAGTTGCCAGGAGTGGCGCGAGACGCTCGCGCATTTCACGGCGCCACGACCGCGCGCGGGCCGGATCTTCTCGGCGAAGGGCCACGATGTCCTCGGGAGTCTCGAGGAGCACATCGTCGGCCAGCGCTCGATCGGCCGGGATCGTCGACACTTCGGCCGCGGTGGCGCGCTCGGATTGAACCTCCCAGCGCGCGAGAAGCCGATCCGAGTCGTCGTCACCGTTGATGTCGTCGCGCAGTGGTCCGTAGAAGTTCTCGTGGTACTCGACGGCGGAGGCACCGAGGGAATGCAGGTTGAACCATCCGTTGCGACGGACGAGCGGATCGAAGGTCCAGGTGATGGCCGGTAGTCCTCGCTGCACCGCCCATTCCCGCTGATGTTGTTTGATGCGTCGGCCGAGTCCGGTGTTCTGGAGGTCGGGAACGACACCGGTGATGTGCGAATGCAGACACCAGTCGCCCAGGTGGCGGCCGAGGACCCCGAACGAGACGCCGACCATGCGAGTGCCGTCGAAAGCACCGATGACGTAGCCATCGGCATGGGAGAGCGCCATGAGGAAGTCGGGGCCGACCAAACCGCCGGGGGCGATGCCCCAGACCTTCCCGGCGACCGCGAGCAGTTCTTCCATCTCGGGCAAACGGTGCAGATGTCGGATCTCGAGGTTCACGGCGGTTCCGACGCTACAAGTCGTCACTCGGGCCGCCGGTTCGGAGTGGGCGACCCGGTCCACGATGGCACTGGCGGACCAGCCACAAGTCACGCCGGTTGAACGAAATGTCAATCGGGTTCTTCGTGGTCGGGGTCCACCGACAACGATAGGAACTTGTCTATGGCTCGGATCCTGGTGTCAGAAGAGATCGCCGATGGTGGACTCGATCGTCTGCGTTCGGCTGGTCACGAAGTGATCGTCGATCTCTCGCTGACGCCCGAGACCTTGCCCTCGGCCCTGAAGGGTGTGCACGCTCTCATCATCCGTTCGGCCACTCAGGTCACCGCCGACGTTCTGGCCGCGGCCTCCGACCTGATCGTCGTGGGTCGAGCCGGCATCGGTCTCGACAACGTGGACGTCGAAGCCGCCACCAAGCGCGGTGTGATGGTCGTGAATGCGCCACAGAGCAACATCGTGTCGGCGGCCGAGCACACCATGGCCCTTCTCCTTGCGTCGGCCCGCAACGTTGCGCAGGCTCATGCCGCGCTGAAGGCCGGTCGTTGGGAGCGCAGTCGGTGGGAAGGTGTCGAACTCGCCGACAAGACACTCGGGATCATCGGTCTCGGCCGGATCGGCAAACTCGTCGCGCAGCGCGCCGCTGGCTTCGGAATGCGACTCATCGCCTACGACCCCTTCGTGACCCCCGATCGTGCGCGCCAGATGAACGTCGATCTCATGCAACTCGACGATCTCGTGGCCCAGAGCGACTTCATCACCGTCCACCTCCCCAAGACCAAAGAGACCAAGGGCATCATTGGTCGCGACATCCTGGCCAAGGCCAAACCGGACCTCCGGGTGATCAATGTCGCTCGTGGTGGCATCGTGGACGAAGAAGCTCTGGCCGAAGCGGTGCGATCCGGGCAGATCGCTGGGGCAGCCCTCGACGTCTTCGACGTGGAACCGTGCACGGAGAGCCCGCTCTTCGAACTCGATCAGATCGTCGTCACACCGCATCTCGGTGCGAGCACGCGTGAAGCCCAGGACAAAGCGGGAGACACCATCGCCGACATGGTGCAACTGGCGCTCGCCGGCGACTTCGTGCCGTTCGCGGTGAACGTTTCGGCCGCCGAGGCCAACGAGACGCTTCGTCCCTTCCTCCCTCTCGCCGAACGACTCGGCCGACTTTTCGCCACCCTGGTAGGTCGAATGCCCGAGCAACTCGAGATCTCGGCCGAAGGAGAGATCGCGGCCTACGACAACCGGATCCTCACCCTCAGCGTGTTGAAGGGATTCTTCGGAGCGGTGTCGGATGAGCCGGTCACCTACGTCAACGCCCCGCAACTGGCCAAAGCCGCCGGAGTCGAGGTCCGAGAAATGGCCTCACGCGATTCGCATGATTACGTGAACCTCGTGACCCTGCGGGGTGGGGGCCACAGCATTGCCGGCACTCTCACCGGACGACGCGGCGAGCCACGCCTCGTCATGATCGAGGATCACACCACCGATGTCCCACCGGCCGAGAACATGCTCGTCGTGCGCAACGACGACCGACCA